>JASLYQ010000017.1 GCA_030739735.1 Alphaproteobacteria bacterium
GCCAGTTCACCAGCTTCGACTTCATCGGCGCGCTCGGGGATGCCGGCATCCGTATCTCCATGGATGGCCGGGGCCGGTGTATGGACAACATCTTCATCGAGCGCCTGTGGCGGTCGCTCAAATACGAGGCGGTCTATCTGCACGAACTGACGGATGGCTTCGTGGCGCAGTGGGTGATCAGCGAATGGATCGGCTTCTACAACACCGAGCGGCCACACTCCGCCCTCGACGGCCGGACGCCGGCGGAGGCCTACGGCGCCAGGCGGCCTATGGATATGATGGATAAGCCTGACGGCTTACCCACATCCCCACAGGCTCAACAACAGCAACCGGACATGATAAACAGGATTCTGGCGGCATGATCAGCAGGCGGAATACACCTTAACTTCGCCGCCAAGCTGTCCAACAATGTGGGACCACCTCATCAGTCCCTGAACGAATCTCAATTCTCGACCATACGATTTCCAATGTTGTCCGCGCCTCGCGGCCGCTCCCTGGCCTTGTCCCCAAAGCCGTCCGCTTTAGCGCCACACAGCCTGGGACCCGGCGGAAAGCTTGTCCTCGAGCGCCTTGAAGGCCGTGCAAGTGCGGTTGCGCAACTCGGTGAACCAGGCAACGCTGCGGACCCTCCTCTGCTTCGTGGTATCGCTGTCACTCACATCCCCTACCGGGCTCGGCGCAGACACACAGTCGTGGCATGCGCGCTACCCTGGAAGAGCTATGATTCCAGGCTATATCCCTGGACAACCCTCGCGGATTGAGGCACACAGGCGGCGTCCTATCGGAGTGGCGAAAAAGGATCCCGGATGACCGACAATACTGCCCACGGGCCAGATGGAGAGGCCCGGCGCGATTTCCTGTACCTGACGACAGCCGCGGTTGCGACGGTCGGTACCGTCGCCGCGGTATGGCCGCTCATTCACCAGATGAATCCGGCTCGCGACGTGCTCGCGTTGGCCTCGACAGAGGTTGACCTGTCGGCCATCGAGATCGGTCAGTCTATCAAGGTCATGTGGCGCGGCAAGCCAGTCTTCGTGCGTCACCGCACAGCCGAAGAAATCGCCGAGGCCAAGGCTGTGCCACTCGATGACTTGCGCGACCCGCAGCCTGACGGGGAGCGGGTGCAAAAGGCGCAGTGGCTGATCATGGTCGGCGTTTGCACCCACCTCGGTTGCATTCCCCTCGGCGATGCGGGCGAGTACGGCGGCTGGTTTTGCCCCTGCCACGCCTCGCACTACGACACCTCTGGCCGCATCCGCAAAGGCCCTGCGCCAGAGAACCTGCTGATTCCGGAGTACGTCTTTCTCGACGATACTACCGTCAAGATTGGCTGAGGGGCCCAGGGCATGAGCGATTCCTCGATGTTTGTGCGAGTTGGCAAATGGATCGATTACCGGATGCCGATCTTCACCATGATGAACCACGCGGTGGTCATCTACCGGACGCCACGGAACCTGAATTACTGGTGGAACTTCGGCTCACTGGCCGGGCTGGTGCTGGTGATCCAGCTAGCCACCGGCATCGTGTTAGCGATGCACTACACGCCACATGTGGAGATGGCCTTCGACAGCACCGAGCACATCATGCGCGACGTGAACTATGGCTGGCTGCTGCGCTACGTGCATGCGAACGGGGCCGCGGCTTTCTTCGCTGTAGTCTACATCCACATCTTCCGCGGCCTTTATTACGGCTCCTATCGCGAGCCGCGCGAACTCCTGTGGTGGCTCGGTATTTTTATCCTACTGGCAATGATGGCGACGGCCTTCATGGGCTACGTACTACCCTGGGGTCAGATGAGCTTCTGGGCCGCGACGGTGATTACCAACCTGTTCTCCGCCATACCCCTAGTGGGAACGGACATCGTCGAATGGATGTGGGGCGGCTTCGCGGTCGGCAATCCGACACTGCAGCGCTTCTACAGCCTGCATTACTTGCTGCCTTTCGTCATCGTCGCGCTGGTCGTGCTGCACCTGTGGGCACTCCACCGTTTCGGCTCAAACAATCCAATCGGCATCGAGACTAAAGGCGACAAGGACACGCTGCCCTTCCATCCCTATTACACGGTGAAGGACCTGTACGGCGTCGGCGTCTTCTTTATCGCCTTTTTTGCCTTCGTCTTCTTCGCGCCAAACTATATGGGCCATCCGGACAACTACATTCCAGCCGACCCCCTGGTGACGCCCTCGCACATCGTTCCTGAATGGTACTTCCTGCCGTTCTACGCCATCCTGCGCTCGGCTACCTTTGACGTCTGGTTCCTCTCGGCCAAGCTGATCGGCGTGATCCTCATGTTCGCCTCTATCCTGATCCTGTTGGCCCTGCCCTGGCTTGATCGCTCACCGGTGCGCAGCGCTCGCTTCCGCCCAGTCTACAAGTACATGTTCTGGATTCTGGTGACCGACTCCATCATCCTTGGCATCGTCGGTGGCAAGGTGCCGAGCGATCCCGTCTTCTCCGGCACGGACGGCTTCCAGTATGTGCATCTGGGGCAGATCGCCACGCTCTACTATTTCGTGCATTTCGTGGTGTTCGTGCCGCTCTTGTCGCGCTTCGAGCAGACCAGGCCGGTGCCGACGAGCCTGTCGGAGCCGGTCTTGAAAAGCGGTGCCGGGGGGACTGCATGATGGGCATGGAACTTGGGCTTCGCACCGCCGTGGCGGCGACCGTGCTGTGCCTGGCCACGGGCGGAGTGCAGGCAGCGGGCAATGCCGAGCATCCGCTCACGGAACATTGGAGCTTCAACGGCATCTTCGGCCATTACGATCGCGCCGAGGCTCAGCGTGGGCTGCAGGTCTTCCTAGAGATCTGCGCCCAGTGCCACGGCGCCAAGTATCTGCGGTACGGCGATCTAGCCGACCTCGGCTACGACGAGGACCAAATCGATGCCATAGCGGCGCAGTTCGAGGTAGAGGACGGTCCCGACGACGAGGGCGAGATGTTCATGCGCGCGGCGCGGCCGACAGACACCTTTCCCGAGCCCTATGCCAACGAAAAGGCCGCAGCCGCGATGAACAATGGTAAGGCGCCGCCAGACCTCTCGCTGATGGTCAAGGCGCGCCATGATGGCGCCAACTACATCTATGCGCTCATGACTGGCTATGACGAGCCCCCAGAGGAACTCGAGCTGAGCGACGGCCTGACCTACAACCCCTATTTTCCCAGCCACCAGATCGCCATGCCGCAGCCCTTGTGGGGCGAGGACGTGGAATATGCCGACGGCACCGAGACCTCGATCGAGCAGGAAGCGCGCGACGTTGTCACCTTCCTAGCCTGGGCTTCGGAGCCCGGCATGGAGCGGCGCAAGAACATGGGCCTGAAGGTCATGCTTTTCGTGCTGATCATGACCGGCTTATTCTACGCCACTAAGCGCAAGGTTTGGAAAGACGTGCACTAGACGACGACTTGCAGGCCGATCGGTATCCGAGCTCTGATCGCCGCATATGCTGTTGCGGCCACGTTAATGATGTCGGCACGGCCGAGGCGCGTCACTTGGCCGGCCATGATCGGCATGTTCCAATGGGCGTGGCCGTAGGCCTCGATGGGGGACATCAACCCGAGGGTCAATCGTTCCGGTTGGAAGAGGCGGGCAAAATCTCTATTGAAGCGGGCGAAGTCATCTTTTCACGATTCGCCCATTCTGGTCAGTATATCAATTCGTTATGCCGACACCCGAGTCCTCACTAGCGATCGAGACCGGCAGCAAGGCCCACGGCATAGCCTTCGTACTCGGGGCCACGCTGTGCTGGAGCACGAGCGGTATTCTACTGCGCATCATCGATGTCTCCGAATGGACGGCGGTGTTCTGGCGCTCGAGCTTCCTGGCACTGACCATAACCACCTTCGTGCTGTGGCATTATGGCGCTCGCGCCCCGCAGGCCGTGCGCGCGCTTGGCGGCGTAGGCATTTTGGTGGCTGCGCTGATTGCCGCCACGTTCATCCTTTACGTCATGGCGATCAGCCTCACCCTGGTGGCAAACGCGCTCGTTCTCATGAGCGCAGCACCCCTGGTGGCGGCCAGCTTCGGCTGGTTACTGCTTGGCGAGCGCCCGCGCATCCACACCGTCATGGCACTCGCCGTGGCCAGCGGCGGCGTGCTGGTCATGCTGCTCGGCCCACGCGACGCGGCTTTTGCGGGAACGGCCAGACTCGGCAACCTACTCGCCCTTGGCGTGGCGCTGTGTTTCGGCCTCGCCATTGTGCTTATGCGCCGTGCCAAGCATGTGGACATGGTGCCGGCCATGGGCCTAGCAGGGGTATTCGCTGCCCTCACCGCCCTGCCATTTGCAACCATCGGCTCACCTGGGCCTGTGGATTTCGCGCTGCTCGCCGGCATGGGGGTCTTTCAGCTGGCGCTCGGCTTTCTGTTGTTCGCTCGCGGTGCGCCTTTATTGACGCCGGCGGAGGTGGGCCTACTGACCCTGCTCGAAGTGGTGATCTCACCGCTCTGGGTCTGGATCGGCATTGGCGAAGTTCCCGGCCAAACCACATTCCTCGGCGGCGGCATCATCCTCGGCGCCCTCGTGGTCCACTCCGCCTACGGCATCCGCCGCAGCAAACCCTCGGTGGGAATGGCCTGACTAAACTTCAACTGTTGATTGCACGATACTTCCAGGGGTTGTGGTTAACCTGAGGTATCATGCGCAAGACGCTAAACCTGCTTCTATCGATTCCCATCGCCGTCTGCACGGCCGCAGCCCAAGCCGCAACCTTCCCCGAGAAGCCGCAGGACGAGAACTTTTTTGCCCACGAAGGCAACCTGATCAGGCCAGAGCATTACAGAGAGATCAACTCGACCGGCACTGCTCTTAGCGAGGGCAATGTGCCACTTCGAGCCGTAACAATTCGAGGTCTAGCTAGCCACGATGCCGATGGCACCGTATTTGAGAATGCCGCGTCCTCCAATCGTCATGAGATTCTCCTAGAGCACCCGCCCCGCGACCGCGTCAAGTTTGGCCAATATCTCGGGGTCGCGCGCCTCTGGCGCGGTGATCAGTGCAGTATCGAGCGCCGTCTGGCAGCCGCGCGCGCAGGGCCGCGCGCTGTCACCATGGACATGGGGCACGGTCGCCTTGACCAGCGAGCGTGCATTGTCCGCGTTGGCCAATAGCACTGCAATGATGGCATCGACCGTGACATCGTCATGATGGGGATGCCAGCAGTCGTAATCGGTGACCATGGCGACGGTTGCGTAGCACATCTCCGCCTCGCGGGAGAGCTTAGCCTCGGGCATATTGGTCATGCCGATGACATCGCAGCCCCAGCTGCGATAGAGCTCAGACTCGGCGAGAGTGGAGAATTGAGGACCCTCCATCACCAGATAGGTGCCACCGCGCACCATCGAGACGCCGGCCTCGGCCGCGCCCCGCATCAGATGCTCGCCGAGGCGCCCACAAACAGGATGCGCCATCGAGACATGGCCCACCATACCGCTCGAGAAAAAGCTCTTCACACGCGCAAATGTGCGATCGATGAACTGATCCACCAGCACGAAGGTGCCCGGCGAAAGTTCCTCCTTGAGCGAGCCGACGGCGCTGACCGATATCACCTGCGAGCAGCCGGCCCGCTTCAAGGCATCGATATTAGCGCGGAAATTAAGCTCGCTCGGCGGCACTCTGTGGCCGCGGCCGTGGCGCGGCAGGAAGACCAGGCGCTGACCGTCGAGCGTACCCTGCAGCATCGCGTCGGACGGCGCCCCGAACGGCGTCTCGACCGTCTGCCATTCCGCATCCTCGAAGCCGTCGAGGTCATAGACCCCGCTGCCGCCGATAATGCCGACAGCATCGCCCGTCGCAGCCATGCTATTCGATCTCCAACAGCTCGACCTCGAAAATCAGGGCCGAGTTAGCGGGTAAGAGACCGCCGCCGACGGCGCGGCCGGCACATGGTAGGCGTCGAATGTGTGGTCGTTGGCAGTCTTCATCCCGACCATCACCCGTCCCTCTCCCATGTTCCGCTTCTTCTTATAGCAGAGACGCGCGGATTTACACATTGAAGCGAAACAGGATAACGTCGCCGTCGTGCAGGCGATAGTCGCGTCCCTCCTGGCGCATGAGACCGGTTTCCTTGGCCTTCAACTCACCTCCGACGCGTATATAGTCAACATAGGCGATGGTCTCGGCGCAGATGAAGCCGCGGGCGAAGTCGGTGTGAATGACTGCCGCCGCGTCGACGGCGCTAGCGCCCTCGGCGACCGTCCGGGCGCGGGTCTCCTTGGGCCCGGCGGTCAGAAACGTTATAAGGCCGAGCAGGCGGTAGCCAGCTTGCACGAGCCGGACAAGCCCCGAGCCCTCGAGACCCAGGCTGTCGAGAAAATCCTGCTTCTCGTCGGCGTCGGTGAGTTGGGCTATCTCAGATTCGATAGCGGCAGAGATCACCACGACTTCGGCCCCCTGCTCGGCCGCCATCGCCTCGACCTTTGCGCTGAAGTCGTTGCCCGCAGCCGAGTTCTCGTCGACATTGCAGACATAGAGAACGGGTTTGGCCGTAAGCAGTTGCATCTGACGCCACAGCGCCTCCGCCCCCTCGCTCACCTCGTGCGCACGTGCGGGGATACCGTCCGCCAACAGGGGCATAGCCCTATCGACCAGCGCTAGGGTCGTTTCTGCATCGCCATCGCCGCCGCGGGTGCGCTTGACCAGGCCTTCGCGCCGCCTCTCAAGGCTTTGCAGGTCCGCAAGCATGAGTTCGGTATCGACAATCTCAGCGTCGGCCAGCGGATCTACGGTCCCAGAGACATGGCTGATATCGTCATTCTCGAAGCAACGCAGCACATGCACAATCGCATCGACCTCGCGGATATGGGAGAGGAAGGTGTTGCCGAGCCCCTCACCGCAGCTGGCACCCGACACCAACCCTGCAATATCGACGAAATCGATGTGGGTAGGCACGGCACGTGTCGACTTGGCAATCTCGGCAACCCGTAGCAACCGTGCGTCAGGCACCGGCACGCGCCCAACATTGGGCTCAATGGTGCAAAAGGGATAGTTCGCGGCCTCAGCCGCCGCGGCGCCGGCAAGAGCATTGAACAAAGTCGATTTGCCGACATTGGGTAGGCCGACGATGCCGCACCTAAACCCCATGGTTGCCATCGTTCTCGTTGTCTCGGCGGGACCGTGGATTGAGGATCACCTGCACCCGGTTCATGAAACCGCCATCATCATGCCGCGCCAGATGCGGCGCCGCCTCAGCCATGGCAGACAACAGCGGGTCAAGCCACTCCTGATCGTCACGGCTAAAATCGTTCAGCACATAGGAGTGGACCCTGCGCTGGTCGCCCGGATGCCCTATGCCGATACGCAGGCGCCGATAGGTCTTGCCATAATGGCTGTCGATGCTGCGCAGTCCATTATGGCCCGCCGTGCTGCCGCCGACCTTGATCCTGATCTTGCCGGGCGCGAGATCGAGCTCGTCGTGCAGCACCACCACGTCCTCACCGTCAAGCTTGTAGAAGCGTGCCGCCTCGCCGACGGCAATGCCGGAGCGGTTCATGTAGGTACGGGGCTTGACGGCTACGACACGCTCACCGTCGATGGACCCGTCGGCCACGAGGCCGTGGAAGCGCGCCCGATACGGTGCAAAGCCATAACGTTGCACAATGGCGTCGAGCGCCATGAAGCCCACATTGTGACGGTTCCGAGCATGCTCCGGTCCAGGGTTTCCGAGACCGGCAAACAGGAGCATAACAGGCTGTGGTGAGGCGTGCGCGAAGTGCTCAGTCTTCGTCGCCGCCCGCTTCCTCTTCGACTGCGGCGTCTTCCCCCTCGAGAGCCTCTTCGCCCTCGAGCTCGAGACCTTCTTCGTCGAGCTCGGCCTCGGCCTCGGCCTCGGCTGCCGCGGCCGCGGCTATGGCCTCGTCACGTACCACGGTCGGTGCAGCGACGGTCGCTACCGTAAAGTCGCGGTCGGTGATGGTGGGCACGGCACCCTCGGGCAAAGTGATCGCCGAAATATGCACCGAGTCGCCGATCTCGAGACCCTCGAGGTCGATCACCAGGGACTCGGGGATGGCATCAACGCTGCAATTCAGCTCGACCGTATGACGAACGACATTGACGACACCGCCGCGGCGCAAGCCCGGCGACTCCTCCTCATTGATAAAGCGCACCGCCACATCAACATTGATGCGTGCGCCCGAGACGAGCTGCAAGAAATCGACATGCAACGGCACATCGCTGACCGGATGGGTCTGCACCTCGCGCGGCAGCACGCGCAGTGTCTCACCGTTGAGCGCCAGCGAATAGTGCCGGCTGAAAAACCCGCCGCGCCCATATTCGGCATTGAGGTCGTCGAGCGCCAGCGATACCGGCACCGGCTCCATGCTCGAGCCATAGACGATACCCGGCACTCGGCCCTCGCGGCGCAGCGCCCGCGCGCCGCCTTTGCCGCGCGTGGCGCGCGTTTCGGCGCTTAAGGTCACGACGTCTGCCATCGCTCGAACTCCTTCACTTTCTTCTCGGCCACCGCCCGGTTCAGTCGAACAGGCTGGAAACCGAGCTTTCCTCACTGATCCGCCGCATTGCCTCCGCCATGAGCTCCGACATCGACAGGACCCGAATGTTGTTTGTCAGGCGCACCGCCTCGGTGGCCAGGACGGTGTCGGTAATTACTATCATCTCCAGCTCCGATGCGGCCACCCGCGCCACCGCACCACCCGACAGAACACCGTGGGTGACATAGGCGATGACGGACGTGGCACCAGCCTCCCTGAGCGCCACCGCAGCATTGCACAAGGTGCCGGCTGAATCGACAATATCGTCCACCAGAATGCAGCGTCGGCCGTCAACATCGCCGATGATGTTCACCACCTCGGAAACGCCGGCACGCTCGCGCCTCTTATCGACGATGGCAAGATCGGCGTCAATGCGCTTGGCCACAGCACGGGCGCGAACTACACCACCGACGTCCGGTGACACGACCACGAGATCGTCGCCGGCATAGGTTGCCTGGATATCGGCGATCATCACTGGCGCAGCAAACAAATTGTCCACCGGGATATCGAAAAAACCTTGAATCTGGCCGGCATGCAAGTCGATGGTCAGCATGCGGTCGGCGCCAGCGGTGGTGATCAGATTGGCCACCAGCTTGGCCGAGATCGGCGTCCGCGGCCCCGGCTTACGATCCTGGCGGGCATAGCCGAAATAGGGTACCACCGCCGTGATACGCCGTGCCGACGCGCGCTTGAGCGCATCCAGCGTGACCAGCAGCTCCATCAGGTTGTCGTTCGCCGGATATGACGTCGCCTGAACAAGAAACATGTCTTCGCCGCGCACGTTCTCGTGAATCTCGACGAAGACTTCCTGGTCCGAAAAGCGGCGAATGCTGGCATTGACCAGCGGCAAATTGCAGAAGGTCGCCACCGCCTTGGCTAGGGACGGATTGCTATTGCCCGCGACTATTTTCATTCTAGCTGGTCCCGATTGGCGTCCGCGTGCCATTTTCGCCTCGCCACACTGGCGAACGGGCGCGGAACTTAGCAAGCTGGCGGACGCCTGTAAATCACGGTTTGCGTGCAGCCTCGTGTAAGACGGTAACAATGCCCTCGGCGGCCCCGAAGGCCACCGCTTCCGCCGTCTCGCCCCAAGCTCCGTCAAGGCTACCTGAAGGGATACGGTTGGCTTGATCGACCGCGCCGAGAGAATTGCCATCGCCGTCGCGCACTGTCCATTTCAGGGAGATAAGATCGCCGCGCTCGCCGGGCTTGACTGTGACCACACCGGCCACCACCATATCCGCCTCATCCTCGGGCAGGACGCCTACCCCAGCCGCTCGGAGGATCGCCCGCAGAGCCCCAGCCAGTGAAATCGCGCCGTCGCCTGGCGCCCCGGTCACCGGCAGCAAGGCAAGCGAAGGCAAGGTGGGGGACGGCACTGCTGCAGCGACAGGCACCGTATTGTCACGAATAATCGCCGCCAGGCGCGGCGCCGCGCCGTCAACGATGCGCCCAGCCAGCTTGGGATCGGCCCGCGTCCAAGCGGCAACATCTCCCGGCAACACCTGATCGACCAGGCCCACGACCAGGCCTTCGGCATCGATCAGGCGCCAGGCCAGCACCGGCTCGGCGGTGGAGCCGGTGAGCACGCAAGACAGCAAATAGCTGTGACGATTGGCGGCGCCAGCGCTGGCTGCAATATCGAGCTCGCCGAGCCGCGCCGCCAGGCCCTCGCGCACGGCTGCATCGAGCGGTGGCGGCGCCTGGTCGATGCCGGCCACGAACACTCCAAGCTTGTCGGCCACGCCGTCAAGCGCTGCCAATCCCTGCTCGCGATCGCCGGGGCGGAAGACATGCGGGCGCGACTGACAAGCAAGCAACAGAACAGCCGCCAGGGCACAGATCAGACCAGCACGCAACTCGCCGCCATACAAATGAACAAAAGGGTCACGAAGATGACCAGATAGGGCATTCAGAGCATATCTCACGCTAGAGCTACGGCCGACAGACAGCGACCGTAATCATCCTCACCGCGATGGCAAGCACGGCGATAACTGAAGAAACGGTCTTGTTCGTCATAAGAATCATGGCCGAGCGCGACCGCCTCGCCTAGCCCCAATCTTGCAAGACGCGCCACGACATAACCTGGCAAATCGAATTGCCAATGGCCTGGACGCGGCGCCGGCTCAAAAAAGCACCCATCCGCCGCCTCATGGTCACGAAACGCACCCGGAAAGTCTGGCCCAACCTCGTAGGAGGCCTGCGCAATGCAGGGCCCGACCACGGCGACAAGCGCGGCGCGGGACGCGCCAAGCCTCTCCATCGCCCCGACGGTTTTCTCCAGCACCCCGTCAAGCGCCCCACGCCAGCCAGCATGGGCCGCACCGACCACCCCAGCGACGGCATCGTGCAGCAGCACCGGCGCACAGTCAGCAGTGAGCACGCCGAGCGCGATACCACGAGCGCGCGTGACCAGTGCATCGGCCTCGATGCCACTTTCGGTGGCCACGTCCTCAACCGTAAAGACGCGCGTACCATGGACCTGATGGCAGGTGCGCAGAACACCGAGACCCAGAGCTGCGGCCGCGCGGCGCCGATTCTCGAGCACACACGCCGCGGCGTCGCGCGAGCCCGACCCACAGTTAAGCGACTCGTAGAGGCCGTCCGAGACACCGCCCTGGCGCGTGAAAAAGCCGTGTGCGACGCCATCGCCCGATAGGGCCTTAGCGGTGATGGCCAGCGTGCTCACGCTGCAAGCCCCGCCGGGACCGGCAGCAGCGGATCCGCAATGGCTAGCACCTGAAACAACTCGCCCATGCCTTCAGGCGAGGTCAGACGCGATAATGCTGAAGTGATATCGACTATCTGGCTTTCATCGGCCACGCGAGACAACGCAGCGGCGCGCATCTCGATGCCGAGAGCCCGCAGAAACGCCCCTTGCGGGACCGGTCCGTGTACCGCAGCCCCAGCCTCCGCCGCACTGCGGGTAAGGGCCGCGAAATCGACTAGTGCAGTGAGATCAACCTCGCCGGGATCGCTGAGCGGGTCGTGCCGGCAATGGCCGCGTACAGCCTGCAGACTATCGCCGCTGGCGCCGTTGCGGCCGTAATCGATGACCAGGGCGGCGCCACCCTCGACCGCGACGCGGGTGGCAATCTCACCCGCCAAGGTCAGGCCAGCCGGACAAACCTCGGCGACGCCTGTCTCATCAGCCTCCAGGGCCAAGAGCAGGGCGAGCGCCGGTGTCGGACCGGGTGCTAGGCGCAGCGCGAAACCCTCACTGTCCTCGGCCAAGCCGACCAGGCGCTCGCGCCAGCCGCATGGCGTGGCAGCGAACTGATGCACCGGCAACGCATCGAAAAACTCGTTGGCGATGACGATGGCCGGGCCCTCGGGCACCTCGGAAAAATCGTTGTGCCAGTGTGGCGCCTGGCAAGACAGGGTCTGCCGCTGGCGTTCACGCAAGGCGCCGCTACGCTCGATCAGATGCAGGGTCGCGGCACCGCCAAACTCCGGGACTTTGGCCGCGGCCCGCAGGGCGTCCACCATCAAAGTGCCGCGCCCCGGCCCGAGCTCGACCAGGCGGAAAGGCTCTGGTGCTCCCATCGCCTGCCACGTATCGACAAACCAGAGCCCGATCAGCTCGCCAAACATCTGTGAGATCTCGGGTGCGGTGATGAAATCGCCCGCAACGCCGAGCGGATCGCGTCCGCCGCCGGCATAGTAGCCGTGCGCCCGATGGCCCAGCGCCTCGGCTATAAAGCGAGCCACCGTTATCGGCCCACCGACGGCGATATCGCGGCGCAGGCTGTCAGCCAGGATGCTCATGCGCGGCGCGTCCGCAGAATCAACCAGACGCCGACAATCAGCATCGGCAGGCAGAGCAACTGGCCCATGGTCACCGGCCCGAGCAGAAATCCGATATGCTCATCGGGTTGGCGGAAAAATTCGACAAAACCGCGCGCCAGGCTATAGCCGGCAAGAAAGGCACCGGTCAGCATACCCGGCTTGGCCAGCGCGCCACGGCAGTATACGAGCCAGGTGAGCAATACAAACAATACCAAGCCTTCCAGAGCCGCCTCGTAAAGCTGGCTCGGATGGCGAGGAAACAGTCCGGCGCCGGGAAAGTGTATGGCCCAAGGCACATTGCTAGTACGCCCCCAAAGCTCGCCGTTGATGAAATTCGCGATGCGTCCGAAGAACAGCCCGATGGGGATCGCCGCCACCACCGTGTCGGCGACCACCAACGGCGAGAGGGCTCGCCGGCGGGCAAACCAGACTGTGACCACCGCGACCCCCAGCAAGCCACCATGGAAGGCCATGCCGCCCCGCCAGACCATGAGAATCTCATGCGGGTTGGGCAGGTAATAGCCGGGCCAATAGAACAGCACATAGCCAAGCCGACCGCCGAGGATGACCCCGAGCGCGACCCAAACTAGCAGGTCATCGATCGTCGCCTCGTCTAGGCTGCTCACGCCGCGGCGCGCCAGACGCTTGACGTAAGTCCAGCCGAGCACCAGTCCGGCGATATAGGCCAGCGCGTACCAGCGTATGGCGAAGGGGCCGATCGCAACGGCCACCGGATCGATGGCGGGAAAGGCCAGCGCGGCAAGCCACTCCACCGACGTCAGCCTTCGTCGAGATAGGCGCGGACGGTGGCAGCGACACCGTCTTCAAGGCTAGTGAAGGGGGCGCTGAAACCGGCAGCGCGCAGGTGCTGGAGCTTCGCCTCAGTGAAATACTGGTACTGCGAGCGAATATGCCCGGGCGTGTCTATATAGTTGATGTTCTCCGCTTTTCCCATGGCGGCATAGATGGCGCGGGCGAGATCGAGGAAGCTGCGCGCCTTGCCCGTCCCAACGTTGAACAGTCCGTTGACCTGCGGATTATCGAGTAGCCAGAGCATCACAGCAACGCAATCGCCGACATAAACAAAATCGCGCATCTGGCCGCCGTCAGCATAGTCGGGATTGTGCGAGCGAAACAGTGTCAGCGGTTGGTCGTCACGTACGGCGGGGTATTTCTGGGCGACGACGCTCTTCATGCAGCCCTTGTGGCCCTCGTTGGGGCCGTAGACGTTGAAGAACCTGAGCCCGGCCCATTGCGGCGGCCGGGTTGTCTCACTTCCTGCCAACGCCAACGCGCGGCGGTCGAAGACAAGCTTGCTCCAGCCATAGGCGTTGAGCGGGCGCAAGCGCTCTTGCGCCTCGGGCGCCGGATCGTCGTCGAAGCCAGCGCTACCGTCGCCGTAAGTCGCCGCCGAAGACGCGTAGATCAAGCGCAGGCCTAGCCCGCTGCATTGGCGCCAAAGGCGCAGGCTGAAGCCGAAGTTTTGCTTGAGGATCAGATCCACATCGGTCTCGGTGGTGGACGAATTGGCACCCATGTGTACCACCGCCTCGACGCGCCCCCAGCGCCCGTCGTCTCGCGCCTGGTGACGCAGATAGGCGAATAAGCGCTCAGGCCGGATGATGTCGGCAATCCCGACCGCAGCGATGTTACGCCACTTGTCACCATCGCCGAGCACGTCGCACACGACGACCTCCGCGCCGCGCGCCACCAGCGCCGCGACCATGTGGGATCCGATGAAGCCGGCGCCGCCGGTGACCACGATCATGGCAGCGTTATAGCAAGTTGCACCACGGTCCCACACTGCTTAAGTCTATGGCAAACGCAAGCTCAGGAGGCCGCGATGCCCAACGACAACCGCCTGTTCGAGGATTTTACGCGCATGGCCGGCGGCGCCATGTCGTCTTTCACAGCGCTGCGCGAGGAGATGGAGGCGCGTTTGCGCGAGCAGGTCGAGCACATGCTGATCGGCATGGATCTGGTTCGCCGCGACGAATTCGAGGCCGTCCAAGCCATGGCCGAAGCAGCAAGGACGGAGAACGCCGAACTGACCAGGCGCATCAAGGCGCTGGAGACGAAGTTCGCCAGGCCGGCCAGGCCGGCGGCGCGAAAACGTACCCACAAGCCGAAAAGCAAGGGCACCGACTAGTCGCGCAGACCACGCCTTAACTCGATGGAAGCCTATTACGGGGACAGCGTACCTAATTCTGACTCGTGACCTGCCGAAAGTGCGAAAGCGAATTAGGTTTTCTGTCCCCGCAGTAAGCAGGCAGGACTGACGGTACCGCTTGCGCAACTCGCACCCTCGGCGCTTGCGTTCCTAACCGACTTCTGGCACCCTACTGAATGTTGTGGTCGGTCGTATGATCACCCACAATATGCGCGATTTAGACTGCCGATTAGACAATCTTCACGAAAGGACACCGCGGTGGCCAAGCTGTCGGTTCTGGAGCCCGAAGGCACGATCCATCCGATCGACACCGTCGAAGAAGTGATGCTCTCCTACGAGTGGTCATTCGAGCGCCAGGGCGAGGACGAGATCGCAGTGCAGATCACCGGCCAGTGGTGCGATCTGCATATGTGGTTCGCCTGGCGCAGCGAGACGCACTCGCTGTTCTACACCTGTGCGCTCGACATGCGCGTGCCGGACGAGCGTCGCGAGGTGGTCTATCCGCTGCTCGCCAAAATCAACGAAAAGCTTTGGTTCGGCCATTTCGAACTTTGGTCGGAAGGGGGCTGGCCGACTTTTCGGCATACGCTTCTAGCAGGCCGCGGCAGCGCCGTCGGGGCCGATCTGGTTGAGGAGATGGTGGATGCGGCGCGCAGCGAGTGCGACCGCTTCTATCCGGCCTTCCAGTTCGTCATCTGGGGTGACAAGGATGCCGAGGGCGCCATCGAGGCGGCGCTGATCGAGCCAATCGGCGAGGCCTAGCACCATGGCAGGGCTACTCGTGCTTGTCGGCGGCGGCAAAATGGGCGGCGCCCTGCTGGCGGGCTGGCTGGACAAGGGTGGCATTTCCGCCGACGACGTCATCGTGGTCGAGCCGTCGCTGGGCGCTGCACGTGACTTGAACGGCCGCCACGGCGTTCGTGTAGTGGCCGATCCGGCCGACATCGACGAAACCCCGGCGCTGGTACTGTTCGCCATAAAGCCCCAGGTGATCGGTGATGTGGTTGGCGACTACCGCCGCTTCGCCACAACGACTCCTGCTTCGGCCTTCCTCTCGATCGCGGCCGGTACCCGTCTAGCATTATTCGAGGAGGCCCTCAGCGACACGACGGCCATCATCCGTGCTATGCCCAACACGCCCGCAGCAGTGGGCCGCGGCATTACCGTCTGCTGCCCCAACGCCCGTGCCGAGACCGAGCAGATTGCGCTGTGCACGCACCTGCTCGAAGCCGTCGGCGAGGTTGCCTGGATCGACGACGAAGACGACATGGACGCAGTAACCGGCGTCTCGGGCAGTGGCCCGGCCTATGTCTTCTTGATGATAGAAAGCCTGACCGCTGCCGGCATCGCCGCCGGCCTAAAGCCTGAGCTTTCCGCCAGCCTCGCCACCGCCACGGTCTCAGGCGCCGGCGAACTCGCCTTTCGCTCCGACGAGGACGCCGAAATTCTGCGCCGCAACGTCACCAGCCCCGGCGGCACCACCGCCGCGGCACTCGCCGTGCTGATGGCCGGCGATGGGCTGAATGCGCTGATGACGAAAGCGGTACAGGCGGCGACGGATCGGAGCCGGGAATTGGCGGGGTAAGGCCATGAGCATCGAGGATGTTACTAATTCACAATATTGCCCTTGTCCTATTGCTGTTGATTCGAGATCCACCTTTCAAAATAAAAATCAGTAACGATATTTTTGTTCTTACTATTTTTTCATCCCGTAATCACGAATTCTCAATTATCTCAATGCCTGCTATACGTCTTCTTCAAGTAGGCAAAATACTCATCCTAAAATGTGAAACCCTCTCTAAACTTAAGTAGACATGCTGCCTCATGTTCTAGCAGAGATTTATTGCTTTTTATGTGTTATTATCAAATGCGAAAATAGAGGAGGAGACAATAATGAAAAATCTTTTAGGGAGCCTGTTAACGAGTTTACTCGTAGCATCCTTTAGTACCGCTGTAATTGCAGACGACCTTCCAAAATCAGGCACTATAAGTTGGGTGACTGGCTGGGTTTTTGACGGTCCAACCCTAGCACCACAGGCGGACGGGTATGCCATTGGCCATGCCCAAGCGGTTGGCGCGACTTTCAACACAACTGGTGCCGGCCCGCTGCACGAGGGACGTGCACTTTGCGTCGTGACCTTTATTGCGAACCCTTGCGGCGCAACGAACAAAGGTAATTGTTACTTCGGGGACCAGAATGGGGACAGAATTTTTACTTCGTTCACTGGTGATATCGTTGCTAACAAGGGAATAAATACAATCGTCGGAGGCACGGGGAAATACGCTGGCATCAGCGGTAGCGGACCATGGGAATGCGATGCGGCAGGACCTGCTGATAATGGCGGAATGAATTGTCGCCAAAGCCTCACTTACGAGTTGCCATAGTTAAGCATCCTCAAGGCTGATCTGGACATACTGAATGTTGGTGCTTATTGACAATTTCAGAACTAGGTAGCCTGAGAGAAGAGAACAAAACTAAATAGGTCCCAGTATGGAAAACTGGGACCTATTTTAGTTCTCTGAATCTTTCTCGGTTGCCCTGAGAAGATAGAAGAGAAGCGCTGGAGATAGGTTTCGAGAATTCAAGTACGCGCGAGGGTTTAGAACAAAAACTGACTTTCACCTTTAACTTAGACACCGCAACTGAGATTGAGGTGTTCGAAGCAGAACTGGTCAGGGAAATAACGCCTCAAGAGAAAATTTAAGTTGAATATTTACCACGGCTAGACGCCCTGTTAAGTGCACGAAAGATTTTTAAGCTCTTTTTCTCACCCTCCGGTTGGTTTAGCAAAAAGTCTAGCAAAGCGCGCGATCGTACCCATGGTACAGTCGCACTATGCGACGTCGACCGATTCGGATGCGACTTCAACCTTTCGGCGCGGCACGATCCATCTGAACACGGCCGCTGGGATTAATGTCACGCTGTTGCAGAGCGAGAGCAGCACGATGGCGTAGACGGCGGCAGCGGCAGTGTGCGCGTGGGCGAAGGCGATACCTTCAGCAAGCACTGGCAGCACCTGCTCTTGCCACAGCACAGGGCAGCCTGTGACCAGCAGCGCTGGTAGTGCGGCAAGGCTGATGAGACTGAACAGCCAATTGCCAAGTGGCAGCGCCTCTAACCGATGCCGCAGGTCGATAGTGTTATAGACCAAGCCCGCAACCAGCGTCGGCAACACCAGCAGATTGATGCGCCGGACGAGGACGAGTCCCGGCCCCGGCTCGCTCGACCCGCACTCGAGCCGCACCAGACAAAATGGATCAAGCGGCAGGGCATCGAGCATCGTCACGCCAACGGCAAAGGCCTCCGGGTGCAGCTCATAGGCCAGGATAAGCAGCACTACATAAGTGGCGATGGCCAACAGAAAAAAGACGAAAAGCCAATCCCGTCCCTTCAAAAGAATGTCGTCGCGTACGCTCACCGTCTCAGCAGCGGTTACCGGCCCGCGCTCCAAAAGATTCTGATCGTGTGCCTAGTTTACGGTCTCGCCGGGGCCCATGGCCAGCCTATCGGGACGTAATAGGCTACTCTAGCCAGCAGGCACCACTCTCGTCGGCCTTGCTGTCGAAATCAAGATTGCCGCCTAGGCGCTCGATGAGATGGCGGTTGATGGTCAAGCCGATGCCAGTGCCTTCGATATTCGAGCCGTCCATGCCGAGACTCGAGAAGGGGCGGAACACCTTGCCGCGGTGGTTGGCGGATATGCTCGATCCTTCGTCGCTGTCATCGAGAGTGCGCAAGTCCGCTGGCACCGGCTTTAACTACGACGACACTGATGCCGCGCTCGTCCGCCAGCGGCTACACCAGTGCCATGCCCTCCTGCAACACCTGCGCCGCAACCAGCGGCTCCACGACCGTCTCCATATGGCTCGACTAGATTTTCGAGAGATCGGGAACGTCGTTGCGCCGTCTTAGCAGATCAAATCGCTGTGGCGATCAGCCCACATGATACACACGAAAGTCACGTCATGCGCATTTGTCTTCAAATCGACAATAGTGTGTCACCGGCTGACAGCGACCCGTTATGCTTGCGATCGCAATGGCTTGGGCAGCATGCTATGAGAGGTGGCAAGCCTATGTCGAGGAGCGAATCATGACCGATTCCGAAACCATCAACCGGCCTTTGTGGCAGTGGAGTGCCTGCGAGCTAACTTCCGCCATCGCTGCGAAGCAGGTGAGCTGTGCCAAGGTGATGGAGAGTGTGGTTTCGCGCTTGCACGCAACCAACGGACGGATCAATGCCGTGGTCGACGATTTGAGCGAGGCCGCGCTCGTGCAGGCGCGCGATTATGACAGGGCACTTGCCGCGGGAGAAGCCCTCGGACCGCTACATGGGGTGCCAGTCACGATTAAGGAGAATATCGACCAGAATGGCCGCGCAACGCCCAACGGTGTCACCGCCTATGCCGGCGTGATTGCAGCGGACGATTCTCCTGTCGTGCGCAATTTGTGTGCTGCCGGCGCCATCGTCGTCGGCCGCACCAACACGCCGGAATTCTCGTTCCGCGCCACCACGGTCAACGAGTTGCACGGACGCACCTACAATCCCTGGAACGACTGGGCCAGCGCCGGCGGCTCCTCGGGCGGCGCCGCGGCGGCTGCCATGATGGGTTACGCGCCGCTCAACCACGGCAACGACATCGGGGGCTCACTACGTTTTCCTGCCGCCGCCTGTGGTGCGGCGACGATCAAGCCGGGCTTGGGACGCACACCCGCCTACAATCCGTCCGCGCCGGTCGAACGCGGCATGCTAGCGCAGATCATGTCCGTGCAGGGCATCATCGCGCGCGAGGTGCGCGACGTGCGGCTAGGGATGCGCTCGCTCGTGCGCTACGATGCGCACGACCCCTGGATGGTGCCGATGCCCTTCGACGGCGACGCACCAGAGGAACCTATCACGGTCGGCTTCACCAAGCAGACCTTCGAGTTCGACCTGCACTCGGCGGTTTCAGACGCGCTCGATGCCGCGCGCGAAGCACTGGTCGACGCCGGCTACATCGTGCGTGAGATGGAGCCGCCCCTGCTGCGCGAAGCGGCGGAGATGGGTGGGCGCTGCTTATTTGGCGAAACTATTCTGATGCTCGGCACTGAAATCGAAAAGCACGGCAGCGACACCCTGAAGCGCATTTTCACCGAGTATGGCCACGCCTTCACACCGTTGTCGGGTGACGACCTGCTGCATGCCATGGCCGAGCGCGCCCGCTTCGTGCGCGCCTGGACCACGTTTCTGAACCAGACGCCACTCATGCTGACGCCATTCATGTTGCAGCCGACCTTTGCCTGGGACCGCGACACGCAAGGACCGGAGGGTGTGCGCGAGGTGCTGCACAGTGCCATCTATTCCTATGCCATGAACTTTCTCGGCCTGCCCGCGGGCAATGTGCCCGCAGCCTATAATGACGGCCTGCCCCTCAGTGTGCAGATCGTCGGGCGGCGCTTCCGCGAGGACATGATCCTCGATGCACTCGAGGCTATCGAGAGCCGTGTTGGAGCTATGGCGCCGCGGCTGTGGGCACGCAACTGACCATGTTGCGGAACCGTATAGAGGGAAAGTGGATCAACGCCTTCGCCGAGACCTTTGCCATGTGCAAGGTAGCCGACGGCGAAGTGGTAGCGATTCTCTCCGAGACCCAATCGCGCGAACTCAACGTGCAACTCACCGAGCTAGCACTGCTACGCCTCGGCGCGCGACCGTATCACATGGTATTGCCAACGCCACAGCAAAGCCAGGCCGTCCCCATCCGCTCCACCGGCGCTTCGCTGGCGGTGGGCGGGCTCAAGCCCGTCATAGACGCGCTTGGCGCCAGCGGCCTCGTTGTGGACCTAACTGTTGAAGGCATGCTGCACGCGCCCGAGATGCCGGCCATTCTCAGTGGCGGCACGCGTGTGCTCATGGTCTCCAACGAGCACCCCGAGGTGCTCGAGCGCTTGCGTCCCGATGCGGCGCTCGAAGCCAAGGTCAAGACCGGCATCAAGCGTCTCGCTGCGGCGAAGAAGATGCATGTGACCTCGGCCGCAGGCACGGATCTTCTGATCGACGTAGCCGAGGCCCGGGTCGGTGGGGTCTGGGGCTGGTGCAATAAGCCAGGCCGGGTCGCCCATTGGCCGGGGGGCATTTGCTTGTGCTTTCCTGCTAAGGGCAGCACTAATGGCCGCCTCGTTCTCGCCGCCGGCGACATCAACTTGACTTTTAAGCGTTACCTCGAAAGCGCAGTGACGCTAACCATCGTCGACGACTACGTCACCAAGATCGACGGCGACGGCGTTGATTCCGAGTTGATGCGGAGCTATTTCAGTGCCTGGGACGACCGCGACGCCTATGCGGTGAGCCATGTCGGGTGGGGCATGAATCCGGCCGCACGCTGGGACGCCATGGTGATGTACGATAAGCGCGACATCAACGGCACGGAGCTGCGCGCCTTCGCCGGCAACTTCCTCTATTCAACGGGGGCCAACGAGGTCGCCGGCCGCTACACTGCCGGCCATTTCGACCTACCACTGCGCCATTGCACGGTGACGCTCGACGGCGAGACCGTGGTCAGCGATGGGGTCTTACAGAGTGATCTCGCATGACCCCACTCGGCGACATGCTGACGCCTGCCTATCGCATGGTCGGCGACGGCCCCCAGACGGTCCTATTTTTGCACGGCATCGGCGGTGGACGCGGCAGCTTCGATGCCCAGATCGGCGCCTTCGGGCCCACTTATCGCCACCTCGCCTGGGATATGCCGGGCTATGGCGACTCATCACCGCTGCCGGAGATGACCTTTGCAGCATTGGCCGCAGCGGCCATACGGCTGCTTGACGCGCTCGGCGTCGTCCGGGCGCATGTTATCGGTCACTCCATGGGCGGCATGGTCGCGCAGGAGATAGCCATCGAGCACAGTGACCGCGTCGCCTCGCTAGTTCTGTCCGCCACCAGCCCGGCCTTCGGCAAACCCGACGGCGACTGGCAAAAAGAGTTTCTGGCGGAACGCCTGGCGCCACTCGACCGCGGTCAGACCCCCGCCGACCTGGCGCCGGTGGTAGTCAGCGGGTTGGTGGCCGAGAACGCACCAGCGGCTGCAATCGACGCCGCCACCGCCTCCATGCGCCAGCTCTCCTCCGCTACCTACCGCACAGCGCTGGCTTGCCTTGTCACTTTTGACCGTCGCCATGCGCTCGACCGCATCGTCGCACCATGTCTGCTGATCGCGGGTGAAGCCGATACCCTAGCCCGGGCGCCCATGATGGCGCGCATGGCGAAGCACATCGCCGGCGCGCAATACATAGCGATACCCGGCGCGGGCCATCTCGCCAATCTCGAGACGCCGGCCGCTTTCAATGCTGCCTGTGCGAATTTCCTTGCCTTACAAACATATACAAGAGTTTATGACACAGGATTTGACCGATAGACAGCGCGACCTGATTGAGCGCGCCGGACACCTCGGACGCGAGCGCTTCGCCGAGCGCGCCGCGCGCTATGATACAGAAGCGAGCTTTCCCTTCGAAAATTATGCCGACCTGCGCGAAGCCGGCTTGCTCGCCCTTTGCGTACCCGAAAGCCACGGTGGGTTGGGCGCCGATTTTGAGACCTATTGCCTAGTCTCGGCCGAGATCGGACGCTACTGCGGCGCCACTGCACTAACCTTTAACATGCACGCCTGCTCAATGCTGTGGTCGGGCACCATGACCGACGAGTTCGACATGGATGACGCGGTGCGCCGCGTCCACGCAAAGCGCCAGGCCCTACATTTCCGCCGCGTCGTCGAGGACGGCGCCATTTATGCCCAACCCTTCTCGGAAGGCAATGCTTCGGCAGCCGGCCAAGCACCCTTCGGTACCCTCGCCAAAAAAGTCGAGGGCGGCTATGTGTTGAACGGCCGCAAGATCTTTGCTTCACTGGCGGGCGCAGCCGATTATTACGGCATTCTCTGCACCGAAGACGTGAAAGACGCGGGGCGCAAGGACACCATATACCTCGCCGTACCCAAGGATGCGGATGGCATCACCGTCACCGGCCCGTGGGATCCGCTGGGCATGCGCGGCACGGTCTCGCGCACGCTGGTTATGGAAAACGTATTCGTGGCCGAAGAGAATGAATTAATGCCGCGCGGTATCTACTTTCAAGCGGCGAACCGCTGGCCGCACATGTTCATCACGTTGTCACCAACCTATATGGGCATCAGCCAGGCGGCCTATGATTTCACGCTCAAGTACCTGCGCGGCGAGGTCGGGGGGCTGCCGCCGGTTAAGCGGCGCCAGTTCGCTACCAAGCAGCTCGCCGTGGCCGAAATGTACGTCAAGCTGGAACAGACGCGGGCGTTATTCCGCCGCGCCATCGCTGAAGCTTCAATCGATCCGACCAAAGACCAGCGCATGCGCGCTTGGGCGACGCAATACACGATCATGGAGAACGCTAACGATCTGTGCCGACTTGCCATCCGCACCTGCGGCGGCCAGTCGATGCTCAAGACCCTGCCCCTCGAGCGCCTCTATCGCGACAGCCGCTGCGGCTCTCTGATGCTGCCGCTGACGGCCGAGCTCTGCCTCGTCCGCCTCGGCACCGACGCCCTTTACGAGCCAGGCGAGAGCGACGAGTGATAAAGGGGCGCTGGCGAGACAGCTACCCACCATCGTCTTGTTGCCGCTTGCCTTGGTGCGGGCGGGCATCGGCGGCAACGCGGTGTGCGCGATACAGTGCTGCTCAACGGCAACTATCTCGCCGAGGTCTAGGCAACACACAACTTTGTAGGTCAGCCTGTGGTGACGATCACGGGTAGCATCGCTCAGATAAGTAGAAATTTCTCCTTCGCAAAAGTACGGAAGTTGGAGTTTGTTCTCTCAGCCCGCGCGCTGCCCCCACCCCTGACGATCGTGGAAGAGCGCTGGCTCGATCGCGACAGCGACGAGAGACGCCGTCCGTGCTACCATTGCCACTGGAATTGTCAAACAGTTAGGGGGTTTTCATGGGATGCAATCGCATTCGACAGGCCGTTATGGCGGGAGCCGTGGCACTCACCTTATGGCCGCCCGCACCGCGCTCCGTAGCTCAACCGCCCGCCATCACAGTCGATGCGGGATACATGCCCTACTAATACATGCTGGATCTTTCTACCTGGATAGACCGCTGGGCCGCACATTCTCCGGATAAGACCGCCATCAACTGGGGCGGAGGGCAGCTGAGCTACGGAGCGCTAGCAAAGCGCATTAGGATGCTGGCGGCGACTCTTGGTGCCGAGCCAGGCGACCGTATTGCCTATCTCGGGCAGAACTCGCCGCATCTGATCGAGCTGGTCTTCGCCTGCGCGCGTCTCGGTGCCATCGCCGTGCCGCTGAACTGGCGGCTAGCCATGGACGAGCATCGCTACGTGCTGGAGGATTGCGGCGCGCGCACGCTGATCTATGAACCGAACTATGCCGAGACCACAGCAAACCTAGGCCTGACGCGGATCAAAGCTAATACCTGGAACAGCGCAGCATTGCCGCGGTCACGCGGTGGGCCCGACAGCCGCGTGCTGATTGTCTACACTTCGGGCACAACGGGGCGCCCCAAGGGCGCGGTTCTGGACCAGCGTGCCCTCGCCTGTAACGCCATCAACAGCACCGTGATGCACAACCTAACCAGCGCCGACCGGGTGCTCACCACCATCCCACTGTTCCACATCGGCGGCCTCAACATCCAAACTCTACCGGCGCTACATGCGGGAGCCACCATCTATCTCCACAGCGTGTTCGATGTTGAAGCTACCTTCGCCGCCATCGCCCGCGACCGCCCTACCCTGATGGTGCTGGTGCCGGCACAGATGCAAGCAATGCTCGCTCATCCCTCCTGGGCCGATTGCGATCTCTCCTGCCTGCGCATGGTAACCACCGGCTCGACCACCGTGCCGCACGGACTGATAGAGGCCTTTCACGCACGCGGCGTGCCGGTCGGGCAAGTTTATGGTTGCACCGAGACAGCACCGATCGCCACCTGTCTGTGCGCTGAGCAGGCCAGCGATCATGTCGGCTCCGTTGGCCTGCCGGCGCGGCATTGCGAGGTGCGCGTGGTGGACGATGACGGCCGCGATGTGGCGGCCGGAGAACGCGGCGAGATCTGGGTGCGTGGCGACAACGTGATGCGCGAATACTGGAATAACCCCAAGGCTAGTGCGGCCGCTTTTAGCGACGGCTGGTTCCGCACCGGCGATATCGCCGAGCGTGACGATGACGGCTTTCTCTCGGTGGTCGACCGCAAGCACGACATGATCATCTCGGGCAGCGAAAACATCTATCCGGCCGAGATTGAGCGCGTGCTTGCCGATGCGCCCGCCATCTCTGCGGTCGCCGTGGTCGGCCGCGCCGACCAACGCTGGGGCGAGGTTGCGGTGGCAGTGGTGGTGCGTCGCGATGCGGGCCTAGACGAAAGCGGCGTGCTGGCATTGCTTGAGGGGCGACTAGCACGCTACAAGCATCCCCACGACGTGATTTTCGTCGATGCCCTGCCGCGCAACGCCATGGGCAAGGTTGAGAAGCACGTGCTGCGCAGCATGGTTTAGAACCTGAAGGATAACGTGATGGTGACGATACACAAACTGACGGTCCTTCTTGTCGCCTTGACGGTCCTGGCCGATCCGGCGGCGGCCGAGACGGTGCTACGACTGTCGAACTGGGTGCCACAGAGCCACGTCATCACGCGCAATATTCTCGCCCCCTGGGCCAAGGACGTAGTGCGCGTCACCGATGGGCGCGTACGTGTCGAGATGCTCAAGACACCGCTCGGCAAGCCGCCGGCTCATTACGACATCGCCCGCGACGGCCTTGCCGATATCACTATCGGCGTGCACGGCTACACGCCCGGACGTTTCATACTCACGCAAATCGCCGAGCTGCCTTTCTTGAGCGACAGCGCGGAAGCTCTCTCTGTCGCCTATTGGCGCGTGCACGAGCGCTACCTGGCACCCCACGGCGAACATCGCGGCGTGCACTTGCTGGCGCTCTGGACACACGGGCCCGGCCATATCTTCAATGCCAAGCGCGACATCCTTACCGTCGCCGATCTTGACGGCCTCAAGTTCCGCGTCGGCGGCGCCTCGGTAAGCCGCATTTCCGATGCGCTAGGCACGGTGGGCATACCGGTGCCGGCCACCAAGGCCTATGAGCTGCTGTCCAATGGCGTTGCCGACGGCATCTACTTTCCCGCCGAGTCAATCGAGTTCTTCAACCTGACTCCGTTCATGCACCACGGCACGCTGATCCCAGGCGGACTCTACAATGCGAGCTTCTTCCTAATCGCCAATACCGATAGCTGGCGGAAAATCACCGTGGCCGACCGCGACGCCATCATGGCCGTCTCGGGCGAAGTGCTAGCCAAGCGCGCGGGCATCGCCTGGGACCACTCCGACCATGCGGCAATGCAGGCGTTGATGGCCGCCGGTACCGCCTTAACGTTGGCCGAGACACCCATGATCCAGGAGTTGCAATATCGCCTGGCTTTCGCCGAGGCCGACTGGGTAGCCAATGCCAGCGACGCCGGGGCGGACGCAGCGCTGGCGCTGGCAGCGCTGCGCACGGAGATCGAGGGCTATCGCTGAGTCAAGAGTAGAGCGCACCCTCGACCGCCTGTTCTTGGCCGGCGGCTGGATCGCTGCCGCCCTGGTCTTTGCCATGATGGCGCTAACGGTCGCCGACGTGGCGGGACGCTATCTCTTCAACTCTCCGGTGCACGGCGCCTTCGAGCTGACCCAGGCGATGCTGGCCCTGACCATATTTTCGGGCCTGCCCTTGGTGAGTTGGCACGGTGGGCACGTGACGATCGTCCTGACCGATCGCTGGTTCTCGCCTGCCCTAGCACGCCTACGTGATCGCCTGCTGGCCACGGTTTGCGCGTTAGTTGCCACGATCATGGCCTGGCGCCTCTGGTTGCTGGCTGGCCGTCAGGCTGAATATGGCGACCGCTTCGAGCTCATCGGCGTGACCCATGCCACGATCAGCTATCCCATGAGCGCCATGACAGGTCTTTGCGCCCTCGCCCTGTTGTCGCGCGCCGTTCTGCCCCAGAAACGTTGATCCTATGGATACGATCATAGCCGGCTTTGCCGGCTTATTCTTGCTCATATTGCTGCGGCTGCCCATCGCCTTCGCCATGGCGCTGGTAGGCACTGTCGGCGTAGCCTCGGTCGTCGGCTGGGGCCCGGCGCTCGCACTGGTGCAACAGACTACTTTCGACACCGGCTTGTCCTACGAGCTATCGGTGGTGCCGTTATTCGTGCTGATGGGCAATCTGGTGGCACGCGCAGGCCTCTCGGACGAACTCTACGCCGCCTCCAACGCCTGGCTCGGGCATCGCCGCGGCGGCCTTGCTATGGCAACGGTGCTGGCCTGCGGCGGCTTCAGCGCCATCTGTGGCTCCAGCCTAGCAACCGCGGCGACTATGGCGCGGGTGGCGATGCCGTCGATGCGGCGTTATGGCTACGCCGATTCGCTCGCCGCTGGATCGATCGCTGCTGGCGGCACCCTCGGTATTCTGATTCCGCCGAGCGTAATCCTGGTGCTCTACGGCATTCTCGCCGGCCAGGATATCGGCCTGTTGTTTGCCGCCGGCCTGCTTCCCGGCCTACTCGGCATCATGGGCTATATGGCCGCCGTTGCCGCCGTCACCCGCCTACGACCTGAACTCGGCCCGCGGGCCCAGCGTGCCGGCATGGCCGAGCGCTGGCGAACAACTCGCCAGGTCTGGGGTGTGCTACTGCTCTTCGTGGTCGTGATGGGCGGTATCTATGGCGGTGTCTTCACGCCGACAGAGGCAGCCGGCGTCGGTGCGTTCGGTAGCTTCCTATTCGCCCTCGCGCGGCGCCGTATCAACGCGCGCAGCTTGATCGACGTACTCGTACAGGCGATCGAGACCACTGCAATGCTGTTTTTCATATTGATCGGCGCGCTGCTATTCTCCGGCTTTCTCAACATGGCCGGTCTACCGGACCTCCTGGCCAAGTTGGTAGCCGGAATCGCTGCGCCACCGGTAGCAGTGCTCGCCTGCCTGCTCGCCATCTACCTTCTGCTTGGCTGCGTGCTCGAGAGCCTAGCCATGGTGCTGCTGACGGTGCCGGTCTTCACCCCCATCGTCGCCGATCTCGGCTTCGACTTGATCTGGTTCGGCATTGTCGTTGTCGTGGTCACCGAGATCAGCCTCATCACGCCGCCGATCGGGCTCAACGTGTTCGTGCTGCGCAGTGTGCTACCAGACGTTAAGACCGGCGACATCTTTCGCGGTGTGGTGCCGTTCTGGATGGCCGACATCGTCCGGCTCACCTTGATTGTAGCGGTGCCCGCCATCGCCCTCGCACTTCCCGGAACGATGCGTTAGGTATTCTGCATGGCAAGTTGGGATTTCATCGTTATCGGCGGCGGCATTGCCGGCGTCTCGGCAGCGGCCGAGCTAGCACGCTCGGGCCGCGTGCTGCTACTGGAGCGGGAGGAGCGGCTTGCCTATCACACCACGGGGCGTTCGGCGGCTTTCTTTACAATGAATTACGGCAACGCGATGATCCGCGGCCTGACGGCGGCGAGCGGCCCTTTTCTCACCAAGCCACCGGACGGCTTTGCCGAGGCGCCGCTCATGAGCCCTCACCCGGCGGTAACGGTGGCGCGCCATGACCAGGACACGGCCTTCGAAACGAACCTCGCGAAAGCCACGGCCTCATCCGGCAACATCGTCGAGATCAGCCCGGGTGAGGCCGAGGCCATGATCGGCGTCATGGCACCGGGCTATGTCGCCCGCGCCCATCTCGAGCCCGACGCCATGGCCATGGATGTGGACCTCATCCATAGCGGCTTCCGACGCCAGCTCACGGCGCGCGGCGGCGAGATCACCTGTCGTGCGGAAGTACAAAGCCTGAGGCGCAAGAACGGCCTCTGGCAGGTCGCGACCGGCACCCAGACCTTCCAGGCTCCGGTAGTCGTCAATGCCGCGGGCGCCTGGGCCGATGAAGTGGCCGGGCTTGCCGGCGCGCGGCCGCTTGGGCTGCAGCCCAAGCGGCGCACGGTCATCCTCTTCGCGCCGCCTGAGGGTGTCGACCTGCGCCGCTGTCCGCTGGTGATCGACTGCGAGGAGCTCTTCTATTTCAAGCCAGAGGCGGGCATTGTCCTTGGGAGCCCGGCGGACGAGACGGATTCACCGCCTTGCGATGCCCAGCCCGAGGAGTTCGATATCGCCCGCGTGGTGGAGCGGATAGAAGCCGCCACGACGCTGCGCATCCGCCGCTTGGCACACAAATGGGCCGGCCTACGCAGTTTCGTTACCGACCGCACGCCAGTAGTTGGTCACGACCCGGAGATCAAAGGCTTCGTGTGGCTAGCCGGCCAGGGCGGGTACGGCATTATGACTTCGCCGGCCATGTCCCGCGCCGCCGCAACGCTGGCAACCGGTAACGCCTGGCCCCTGGATATCGCAGCGCACGGCATTCATGCCGAGGACCTATCGCCGGCCCGCCCAAGCCTGGCGTAGCCTGGCCACCGATATAGGTGCCCTTCGTTAGATCGGTTTACGGGTAGGCACAGACCTGCTCGGTGACGAGGAGAAAGCCGCGCGCGTCCGCGGCAGCCATGGTGAAGCGGTGGTCGCGGTCGTTAATCATCGCCGAATGATATAGTGGCAGCGTGCCTTCCACCTTTTCGGTACGCCCGCCAGGAAGCGTGAAGAAGACGCCAACGGGCTTAGCCTCGTCGTACCAACCCTCCTTGTTGCCCGCCGCATTAACGCTGCTCTCACCGATCGCGGTGACCGTGATCAGGTTATCGGCAAAGCTGACGAAGGCATTGCGGCCGTCCGATATCGGCGTCTGCACGATGAAGCGCCGGCTCGTCACTTCGGCATCGCAATCAGTCTCGTCACTCGCCAAGCTTATGACATGGCTGATGCGCTCGGTCGATACCCCCGTCTCGAGCCGCCCGCGAACCACGGTCATGATGTCGTAGACCTCGCCCTGGGGCACCTCGGCCTCGTAACGCTGGCGGTAGCGCGTGGCCCTTTCCAGCGCCGTAGCTCTAGCCGCGACCGCCTCGTCGGTCTCCGCCCGCAGACGCTCATTCTCGTCGGTCATCGCGGTCATGCGCGTTTCGAGCACGCGGTTGCGGCTCCCGGCATGCTCACCACCCATGGTGTAGGCCCAATACGAGATCACGCCGATGATGGCGCCATAGAACACCAGGCGCACCATCGCCATGCGCCAGCGGTCGCGGCGGCGGCGATCGAAACGACTACCATGGCTACTGAAGGTCACCAGCCCACCCTTACTATCGCTCGGTAAGTTTCAGCTCAATGCGCCGATTCTGGCGGAAGGCCTCGGTGGTCTCCTGGTCATCGAGCGGATGAAACTCACCAAATCCCGTAGCAGCCAACCTCTCCGGCGGCACGCCACTAGCAACTAATTGGTTGGCAACGATAATCGCACGAGCGGAAGAGAGCTGCCAGTTATTCTGAAACTGCGGTGTGTTTATGGGGCGCTTGTCCGTATGCCCGTCGATGCGCAAGATCCAGTCTACGTCCTCGGGAATCTCGACGGTGATATCGAGCAGCAGTGAGGCAAGATCTGTGACTTGCCGCCTACCGGCGGGTCCGAGATCTGCCGAGCCAGAATCAAACAGCACGCCCGACTGGATCACGAAACGGTCGCCCTCGACAGAGACGTCGCTACGACCGGCCAGCACTTCGCGTAAGCGACCGAAGAATTCCGAGCGGTAGCGCGACAATTCCCCAACCTTGCTAGCAAGCGCAATATTGAGCCGGCTGCCAAGATTGGCAATCTGGATATCACGCTCCGCAACGTCAGCCACCGCAATATCGAGTGCGTTCTGAATAGCGGCTAGTTGCATCCGAAGCTGGGCGATTTGTTGGTTGAGCAGGGCCACCTGACGCTGAGCATTGGTTGATATTCGCCGCTGCTTGGCAAAAGCTCGCCGCGCCTCGGCCGCTTCCAAACTGAGATCCTGCTCGTTGGCTTGGGCCGCCTCCAGCATCGCCATGGCCGCGGCCAGCTGCAACTGTATATCCTTGACCGTTTCGTCCTGGGTACTAGCGGAAATTCCTGCCTCTTCGAGCAAACGCCGCAGCGCTTCCTTGTCGGCCGAAAGCACCGTCACCCTCTCCCGTAACGCATCGCGCTCGGTCGTGGACGACCGTAATTGCGCCGAAAGCTGATTGAAATCGCCCCGCAGCTCATTATTCGCCTGCTTCTCAAGTCCCAGAAGCTGCTGCAGGGCCACCACCTCCTCCGACAGCTGGGCTAGGGCGGCATCACGACCAGACAGGGCACGGCCGAGAAAAAACTCCGATAGCACGAAAACGACGATAAGAAAGATCAACACCAACAATAGCGTCGACAGGGCATCGACGAAGCCAGGCCAGATGTTCGACGATTGTGAGACACGGCGCGAGCGCACGGCCATTTAGCGAGCCCTCCCTGCTCACGACCCGTCGTCGTCGCGGCGCGGTGACGTTGGCGCGCGCACGGTTATCCGCGGCCCCACCCGCTCCGTTGGGGCATCGGCCCGCAGCGCGGGCTGGGGCGGGGGTGTCGCTGCCAGGCCGGTAGCAGCAGATGGCGTAGGTGGCGGCGGGGTCTCACCAGCTGGGGACTGGTCTCTGGCCATCGCAGCAGCGATAGTGCGCGCCAACAACTTGATCTCGCTGCGCAGCTCATTGGCGAGCTGCTGGCGCCCATTGATGGCCTCCTCCAACAGGCGTGTCACGTAGACGTCGAGATTGCGGATATGGTCGCGAGAAGCTTCGTCGAATCCGCTGTCCTGACCAGTAGACTCTGCGATCCGCTGCAAGACCGGCCTGATGTCAGATTGACCCTCGACCAGCTTGACCATAAGATTCTGCTCAGAGCGCATTTGGTCGGTCAGGGTGGCAAGTTTCTCGGTCAGCTGCAGAATGTTCGAGTTAGCCGCGCGCCTGTCCTCCTCACCGCGAGAAAGCGTGCGTTGCAGTTCCTCCAGCGAGTCTGCGGTTTGCTCAAGAAGCGCCTGCACATAGACCGGCATCGACTGATCACCCTCGCCGACAGCGCCGCCGCTGCCCAGCCGCGTAACACTTGACAGCCATTCTTCTAGGTCGTTGTAGAACTGGTTCTGCGCCTGACCCGACTGGAGATCGAGAAAGCCGAGCACCAACGAGCCGGCAAGGCCGAACAGCGAGGACGAAAATGCCGTCCCCATGCCACGCAAAGGCGCGTCGAGTCCCTGCTTCAAGGCGGCAAAGGTAGCGACGATATCCTCGTCCGCTATGGCCAGGCTTTGGATCACCGAGCCAACCGAGCCGACGGTATCCAACAGGCCCCAAAAGGTGCCGAGCAGACCGAGAAAAACTAGCAAGCCGATCATGTAGCGCGTTATGTCGCGCGATTCGTCGAGCCGCGCGCCGATGCTGTCGAGCATCGAGCGCATCGCCATCGTCGACAGCATCATTTTGCCCTTGCGATCCGACAGCATCTTGGCCATCGGCGCTAGTAGGTTCGGCGGCGCCTGTGAGGTCGAAGTGGCCTTGCTGTCGGCGCGGAAGGTCTCGATCCAGCGTGCTTCGGGGCGGAGGCTCAACACCTGACGGAAACTGTGGCCGATGCCGATCAGCAAGACGCCAAGGATGAGGCCGTTGAGCGGCGGGTTGGCCGTAAAGGCCCCGAGCAATTGCTCGAGCAGGACGAACACCACCGCCACGGAAAGCAGCAGAAACGCGATCATGCGGACGAGAAAACGGCGGGAACTATTCATAGGCTCGCATCACGCCTTGCTGAGACAGTATCGGGTTAGCGCTATGTGGTAATTGCCACCGCGTTTCGCCAGCTGGATTCTCATCGCACAGTAATGACATCGACCCGGTCAGGCGGACCGCTTTCATACTTTGCCCCGAGGGCACGAACATCGATGCGCGTCGAATTGACGCCAGTATGGATGAGGAAGGAGCGGACCGCCAAGGCGCGCGACAGCGACAGACGCCGTGCCGCGCTGGCAACACTGTGCTCGGCACTGGCATAGGCCTTGAGCTGCAATCGCAGTGCTTCGTTCACCGTCAGGCTGGCGGCTAACTCGCGCAAGGGACCCTCGGCCTCAGGTGAGAGTTCGGCGCCGCCAGGCACAAACGGGATCAGCAACGCCACCCCGGAGCCCGGGAGGGGCGCCACCGCAGCAACAGCGGTCTCAGGTGCTGCAGCCCGCCCCGGTCCGGCAACAGGACCTGGAGCCGAGGCAGGCTCAGCTGCTGGCTCGGGCGTGGTATCTGGCACGGATGGCAGCGCTGGCACGGTCTCCGAGGCCTCCTCGGCCGTCGCGGTCGGTGAAATCTCCGGCGCCTCAACCTCGCTACGGGCTATATCGACGACAGGTGGCGGGGCTTCCGGCGCAGATGGCACCGTGACCACCGACGACCGCTCTGGCGCTGGCATTGGATCCGGCAGCGGCTGCACCGTGACCACTGGCGACACTTCACGGTCCAGTGGGGTCGGCGTCGTTGTTTCGATCGTTGAGGGCCGGCGCAGTACAATTGGCGCGGGCGATGACAAGATCGCGGGGACACGCCCACCATCAGGCACCAAGCCGATCAAGCGTGAGCGCAGCGGCCCCAAGGCCGGATCGTAGAGCGGTAGCCCATCGGAGCCGATGCCCTGACCGAACCCGCCGGCACGGTATGGCGAGCCCCGCTGCACATCAAAAATATTGGTCTCATTGACCTCCGCTGCCGGGCCACCACCGCCTACTATGACGGTCTCCTGGGCAGATACCGCACCAGCAAACGCATACAATATAGCCGCGAGGAACACCCCGCGCAGTCCCGACGCCATCGCTCTCATGCCGGACACGGCCAAGCCCTCGAACCCGAGCGGCCGCCAAGCGACCGCCGCCACAGACAGTCTCCTGGGAATCATAGCCCGAGAAGCTGGGTCGAACAACCGCTTATGGTGTAGCAGGTGGCTGTGCCACCTGCGAGAGAATCGCAGCGAGATCGCGACCGATAAAACCATTGCCAGCCACCATGGCCCCGGTGGTCGGCGAAACTGCTTCCACCAAGCCGCCGGCTTCCCGCACTATAAGCTCGCCGACCGCGGCCACCACGGGGGCAACACCAGCACCCCAGAAGCCATCGAAACGGCCGCAAGACACGGCAGCCAGGTCAAGCGCCGAGCAACCCGTCTGGCGAGTCAGAGCGCCCTTAGCTGCTAGGGTGCTCAACCAAGCCGCGTGCACGGCAGTATCGCCGGACGGTGGTGCCAGCGCGACCAGCGCTTTAGCCACGGCGCCATGAGCAGAAACGCGCATGCGCTGGTGATTAGCGTAGGCACCGATGCCGTCCTCGGCCCAATGCAGAATATCGCGCAACGGGTCGTAGATGGCGCCAGCCACGATGCGCCCTTCCTCGCGCAGGCCGATGACGATGGCGAACCAGGGCAGGCCGCGGCCGAAATTACGCAGGCCCGCAACCGGAGCTAACAACCAGGCTGGCTCACCAACATCGCCAAGCGCCATATCGCCGCGGATCACGCGATGGCCGCGTCGCACCCGGGTAAGCTCGCGCAGTAGGCCGTCCTCGGCCCGCGATAAGGCAGCTGCAGCAAACTTACTCGGTCCTTTGGGGCTTGATTGTAGTGATTCGATCTCACCGAAGTCGCGATTGAGGCCGCGCGCAACCTTGACCACGGCCCCGGCAATGACGTTGACGACCGCCGAGCGCTGAGCCATCCGCGGCTAGTCCTTGGCCCGCTCGGCGTAAGTCGCTTCGGCGATATTGACGACGATGCGCGCGCCTACCTCAATATGGGGCGGCACCATGACGCGCTCACCGTTCTCCAGCAACGCCGGCTTGAAGCTTGAGGCCGCGGTCTGCCCTTTCACCACGGGCTCGGTCTCACTGACGGTTATGGTCACGGTATCGGGCAGCACGACACCGATAGGTTGACCCTCAAACATCTCCACGGTCAGCTCCATGCCTTCCTGCAGGAAAGGCAAGCCGACTTCGATCAGGCCCGTCTCGATCATGATCTGTTCATAGGTCTCGCCATCCATCAGCGTGAGCAGCTCACCGTCGGCATAGAGATACTGATACGGCTTCTGTTCGAGATAGGCGCGCTCCACGGTCTCGGCGGCGCGGAAGCGCTCGTTCAGCTTGGTGCCGTCGCGCAGATTTTTCATCTCGACCTGATTGTAGGCACCGCCCTTGCCGGGCTGGGTTGCCTGGGTGCGCGCAACGCGCCAGAGAGCGCCTTTGTGCTCCAACACCATACCGGGACGCACGGCATTGCCGTTGATTTTCATTATTCGCTCGGAGGGTATGAGAGGATATTAGGAACCGGAGCAGACCCTACCAGCATGCCCCGGAGGAGGCAATGGCGAGCCGGTCGGGACAAGGAAAGTCAATGGGGAAATTTGCGTAATACCGACCTTTCTCTTGGATACCGCCATACTCACTCACGTTGCGAGCGTGATCTCGCCAATCGGCTTCACCGTGCGCGATCAGCTGCTGCTGCACCGCCTGATCGCCATCAACGCCGGCGGTAAAATCGGCGTCTCGACAAAACCCGATGGCTCTTTCTCATCGACGATCGGTCCGCACCACTGATGGATGAAGATTCTCTTAGCTATGGGCGAACGTGTCGAACCGGCAGTGGCGGAAGGGAGTCGCTCGAGGCCGCGCTGGCGGCCAAGGTAACGGCGGACTTCGACACCCGCTGGACTAACGGTCTGGCTTCTTCATCAACAAGAACGATCTGGTAACGACGATTTATATGAAGGGCGCCTCGATAAATCCCATTGTCTGGGCCTACTGGGGTAGAATCCGGGGGACTTAACGCGGAAGTGGGGCGGCGGCCATGGGCCAGATGGGTTTTTCGACATTGCTAAGCGGTACGCGGGCCTTGACGCCAAGAACGATCCGCTGGCGAGGATCGACGAGGTTGTTGCGTGGGACGTCTTCCGGCCCCGGCTGGAGGCGGCTTGGCGCAAGCCGCCCGAGCAACGCAAATCGAAGGCTGGTCGCAAGCCGTGGGACGTGGTGGTGATGTTCAAGGCTATCGTGCTTTGCGAGCTTTACAACCTGTCGGACGAACAGGTCGAGTTCCAGCTTCGTGATCGCCTTTCCTTCGTGCGGTTCTTGGGCTTGGGGCTTGAGGACCCGGTTCCGGATGCCACGACGGTGTGGGTCTACCGGGATCTGCTAGCGCAAGCAGGTCTGGTGGAGCCCCTGTTCGACGAGTTCGATGGCTTTTTGAAGGAGCGGGGTTGGTTGGCGATGGGCGGCCAGATCATCGACGCCTCGATCGTGCCGGTTCCGAGGCAGCGCAACCGGCGTGACGAGAACACGACGATCAAGGAGGGCAAGACGCCCGAGGACTGGGAGAAGCAGCCGGCCAAGCGTTCCCAGAAAGACACCGACGCGCGTTGGACCAAGAAGCACGGCAAGAGCTATTTCGGCTACAAGAACCACGTGAGCGTGGACCGCCGGCACAAGCTGGTGCGGCGCTACCATGTAACGGACGCGGCGGTGCACGACAGCCAGGTCCTGGACGAAATCCTGGATGGGGACAACACGTCGTCTGAGGTTTGGGCGGACAGCGCCTATCGGTCGGCGGAGATCGAGGCGAAGCTGAAGGGGAAGGGGCTGAAGAGCCGGATCCACCGCAAGGGCCGCCGCAACAAGCCGCTGAACGAGCGGGAGAAGCTGGGCAACAAGACCCGCTCGAAGGTGCGGGCGCGGGTCGAGCACGTGTTCGGCGCCCAAAGCAACGACATGGGTGGGCCGCTGGTGCGGGCCATCGGGCTGACACGGGCCAACGCGCGCATCGGCCTGAAGAATCTTGCCTACAACATGCGCCGTCTGGTGGTGTTGGAGCGCCTCGCGGCGGCGCCGACATGACGGAGTTCAGGGGAGGAGTCTGCCCGAAATACGCGCTTTGGCATCAAATCAACCACTCAAGAGCAAGCGCAGGCCAGCACCCCCAAGGCACGATGACGTCCGTCACCTCATCTGGCCCTCTGGCGAGCATTTATCGAGGCGCCCTGAAGCTTAGCGGCAATGGCTGACGCTGGTCTGGCTTGACCCACATCAATACGCCGCGACAGCAGAACAGCTAGAGGTGGTCTACTGAGCTCAGGAGACTGCTCATGGTCGACGATTCCAGCCGTGGTACCGTGCCAGAATTCGTCCAAACACTGATACGTCCACTGCCACGCCTGCCGCTCACGCTGGTGTTGACGCGGATCGTACGGCGGTTCGGTGCTCGCCGGCCCGAGGTTTTCGAGCGGCTGGCGGAATACGATCCACTCACCTTGCTAATCGATCCCTCCGATTTGCCTTTCAGCTTCCGCGTACGACTCGCCGGCACGCGCTCACAGGTCGATGTCGTCGGCAAAACCGCGCCTTGCGAAGCAGCCACGCGAGTGCGCGCGTCCCTGCTCGTGCTGATGGGTCTGCTCGACGGTACCTACGATGCCGACGCACTGTTCTTCTCGCGCGATCTGACGATCGAAGGCGACACTGAGGCCGTGCTTGCCCTGCGCAACGCTATCGAGGAAGCCGAACTGACCCCGGCCGAGTTGCTCGGCTTGACCGGCCTACCGGCGCACCTGCTCGACCGCACCGCGGGCGATAGCCTGGCACTATTGCGCCGGCAACTCGGCGCACCCGCGCCATCGCACGTAGCAAGAGGACAATAGGGTGGCAGCGGTACAGAGCGCCGAACTGGTCTGCCCGGCCGGTACCCCCGCTGCCTTGCGAGCCGCTGTCGCGGCCGGCGCGCATGCAGTCTATTGCGGCTTTCGAAACGAGACCAATGCGCGGAACTTTCCCGGCCTGAACTTTTCCGAGTCCGAGCTTGCCAATGCCGTGGAATTCGCGCACGGCCGCGGCTCCCGCGTCTTCGTCACGGTCAACACCTTCGCCCGCGCCGGCGCGGTGGATCTTTGGCGACAAGCGGTGGATGCGGCGGCAGCGGCCGGCGCCGATGCCATTCTGGCATCGGATATCGCCGTACTCGACCACGCCGCCACACGGCACCCAAATCTGCGCCTGCATCTCTCGGTACAGGCCGCCGCCGGTACGCCCGAGGCGATCGGCTTCTATGCGGAAACTTTTGGCATCAAGCGCGCGGTACTGCCACGGGTTCTCAGCGTCGAGGAGATTGCGCGCCTCAATACCGAGATCGATGTCGAGACAGAGGTCTTCGTCTTCGGCGGCCTTTGCGTCATGGCGGAGGGGCGCTGCGCGCTGTCATCCTATGCCACAGGCAAATCGCCCAATCTCACGGGTGTCTGTTCGCCGCCCAGTCATGTCAACTATATCGAAGACGAGGACATGCTGACCGCCAAGCTAGGTGGCTTCACCATCGACCGCTTTGCCCCCGACGAACCGGCCGGCTATCCCACCTTGTGCAAGGGCCGCTTCATTACCAAAGGCTGTGCGTCGCACCTGTTCGAGGACCCAGTCACCCTCAATGCGGCAGCGCTCCTGGTAAGCCTCTATCGCGCCGGGGCCTCTGCCTTCAAGATTGAAGGCCGGCAGCGAGGCAAAGCCTATGTCACCCAAGTGGTGAAAGCCTTCCGCTCCGCGGTCGATTCCCTCGACGATGACGAGGCCGCAGCGGCCGTGGCGCCGCGCCTCGCGACTTTGACCGAGGGTGGTCGCCAGACTGCCGGTGCCTATCGCAAGGTGTGGCGATGAGCGATCGTATTTTGCTCTCACTCGGCCCCTGCTTCTTCAATTGGTCAACGAACGATCTCGCTAACTTCTATGCCCGTATCGCCGACGAAGCGCCCGTGGACCGCGTCTATCTCGGCGAGGTAATTTGCGGCAAGCGCATGCCGTTCACCGATCCCCTATGGCCAGGGCTGATCGAGCGGCTGGAGCGTGCCGGCAAGTCGGTGGTGGTATCGATGCTAGCGCTTCCGACGACGACGCGCGAGCGCGCAGCCATGCAGGAGCTTGTTACGCTCGATCGCGCCGTCGAGATCAACGATGTCTCGGGGATTGCCGCGCGCGAAGGTCGGCCGAGTGTCGCCGGGCCGTTTCTCAATATCTACAACGAGGTCGCCCTGACTGCGCTAGCGGCGCACGGCATCGACTGCTGGTGCCCGACGGTCGAGCTACCGCTTGCGTCAATTACCACTGTGGCGCAGGCCTGCCCCGATATCGAGGTAGAGTTGTTCGCCTTCGGGCGCCTACCGTTGGCCGTCTCGGGCCGCTGTACACACGCGCGCTTACACGGGCTAAACAAGGATTCCTGTGGCTTCGTCTGTGAGAACGACAAGGAAGGCATGGCCGTCGAGACACTTGATGGACGGGCGTTCCTTGCTGCCAACGGTATTCAAACCCTGTCAGCGAACGTACAGTGCACTCTGATGACGACGGAAGCCCTGCAAACCGCAGGCGTGAGCCGATTGCGGCTATCGCCACACAGCGTGGATATGATCGTGGTGGCAAGAATCTATCGCGCGATGCTCGATCGCGAGCTAACCCCGACGGAAGCGGAAAACTGCCTCACCGAGCTTTCGCTCCCAGGCGAGCCGTGCAACGCCTATCTCGCCGGCGAACCCGGCTGGCAGAAGATCCCCGTCTAATCGGCATCCTCAGCCAGAAAGCTGCGCACTTCTTCCGCGAAGCGCGCCCACCCTCAGCTGTTATATGTTCATGAAAGACGGCACTGTAGTCGTCGAGCACGGCGATGGTCACCAACTTGTCATCGCTCATCAGGCGCGAATAGCCCATTACACCCGCCGCTTGGATTCCGGCAACCCGCTCCGTGATGTCGTCTTCGAGTATCCCGTCCTCGCTCACGCCCCAATGCCCCTACGCCAGGGTGAGATAACTCGGTTAGGCGATAGGGTTTTCTCAACTTTGGCGCAATTCAAGATCGCGTCGCGCCATCCCTTTGTCGATCTTGGCGTTATAAGCGCGCACAGCGGCCCCCGGGCCAGGTCGGTAATCCCAGATGCCGGAGACAACGGCGAGAAAGTCGGCACCGGCCTCAACCAAATCGCCGCAGTTCTCTGCCGTGATGCCGCCGATGGCAACGCAGGGTACAGTGACCATAGCCTGCCACCAGCGTAGCAGGTCGAGGTCGGCGCGAGTCGGCGGGATCTTGGTGGCGGTAGGGAAGAAGGCGCCGAACGCGATATAGTCGGCGCCGGCCTCAGCAGCCTCGAGCGCCAGGTGACGGGAGTCGTAACAGCTCACGCCAACGATGGCATCAGGACCGACGGCGGCGCGAGCGTCCGCGTAAGAGCCGTCCTCGGCGCCAATATGCACACCGTCAACGCCGAGCGCAGCGGCGAGGTCAGGCCGGTCGTTGACGATCAGGGCAACGTCGCTGGCGTGGCAGAGGGGACGCGCAGCCTCAACCGCACGCGCTATCTCCGTGTCGTCGACGTTTTTTAAGCGGACTTGCAGGCAGGCGATATCGCCTCCGGCCAGCGCCTCGCCGAGGCGATCAACAAAACTCTCGTCAAGGTGTGGCGGCGTGATTAGGTAGAGGCGGCAGCGGTCTTCCGTCACGCCTTGCCCTGGTAGATCTTGATGATTGTGTCGAGCATAGCCAGTGCTTCCTCCCGCGGGCGCTGGAAGGTGTTGCGGCCAATGATAGAGCCGTTGGCACCGCCGTCGCGAATCTCGCGGATCTCAGTTAACAACCCATCTATGCCTTTGGCCGAGCCACCCGAGAAAACGACTATGCGCCGTCCGTTAAAGGCTGAGGTCATAACGTGAGAGATGCGTGCACTGAGCGTCGAGATATCGATCTTCTCCGCCTCGTAGACTTTACGCGCCTCGTCCTGCTCAATGTGGTCGGTGGGCGGCTTGACCTTGATGATATGGGCGCCGAGCAGGGCCGCCATCTGTGCCGCATAGGCGCAAATATCAACCGCTGTTTCGCCCGCTTTTGACAGGTTACCGCCCCGGGGATAGGACCAGACAACCACGGCAAGACCAACCGACTTTGCCTCTTCCGCCAACTCGCGCAACTCCTCGATCATCTCGAACTGCTCTTCGGAGCCGGGATAGATGGTGAAGCCGATGGCGGCGCAGCCTAACCGCAGGGCGTCGCCAACAGTGCCGGTCACGGCCTGGTCCTTGGTTACGGCGAGACTGTTGGCGTTGTTGACCTTTAGAATGGTCGGTACGGCGCCAGCAAAAGTATCAGCGCCAGCCTCGATCATGCCAAGCGGCGCCGCATACGCACTCAAGCCCGCATCGACGGCCAGCTGATAGTGGTAATGGGGGTCGTAAGCCGGCGGGTTGGATGCAAAGCTGCGCGCCGGGCCGTGCTCGAAGCCCTGGTCTACAGGCAGGATGACAAGCTTGCCCGAACCAGCGAGGCGTCCGTTCATCAGAATGCGCGCCAGATTGGCCTTAGTACCCGGTGTATCACTCTCATAATTAGCGAGCATCTTGCGGACTCGCTGCGTGATTTTCATGCTGCCCTCCCAGTGACTGATCGGCCCCGGTCTAGCCCAGCATGCAGCGCTTTGCAATTACACGCTAGACCCGCGCGCCAGCGGCGAAATCGAAGTACAGCTCGCGCGCGCGGCGAAAGACGGACCCAGGTTGAAAACGCCGTTCGTCGACGCGGGTTACGGGCAGCACCTTGCCGAGATTGCCGGTCGAGAAAACCTCGTCGGCGGCCAGCAATTCCGCCACCGTAACTACCTGCTCGCGCACCTCGATGCCGTCGGCCCGCAGCAGATCACGCACCCGGCGGCGGGTGATTCCCGAAAGAAACGTGCCGTTAGCGGCCGGCGTGATAGCGACACCGTCTTTGGCAAACCAGAGGTTCGAGGTACCGAACTCGACCACCTCACCGCGGCCATCGCGCATGACCACGTTATCGAAGCCTTGCTGCGTTGCCTCGCGCAGGGCCAACGAGGTATTGGGGTAGAGGCAGGTAGCCTTGGCCGCGGTCGGCGCCATGTCCGGATCAGGCCGGCGAAAGCGCGAGACACAGGTGGTAAAACCCCTGGGCTCAGGCATCGACGTCTCGAACAAGGTGAGCGAGAAGCGCGCCCCGCCCTCAGGCATGAGAAAACCTTCCTCGGCGAACAGAGCCGGACGGATATAGAGCTCTGCGTCGTCCGGAAAGCGTTGGATGCCCTCGATTGCGAGTACCGCGATCTCCTCCGCCGTTATCTCGGTCTGCAGTCCCATTACGGCGGCCGAATTGATCAAACGCTGGCAATGGCGGTCGAGGTCAGGCGCCTGGCGCGAAAAAGCACGCGCGCCATCAAACACCATCGCGCCGTGCATGAAGCATTGCGACATCGGCCCGACCACGGCCGGGCTGCCGTCAACCCACTCTTCTTGCCAATAGGTCAGTATTGCCACGACCTTCCTCCTGGCCAGGGCATAGCAGATAAAGGGGGTAACTGAAAAACGTGCAATCTGTAATACCAAGCTGGCAGCCACCCCTGTAGCTGAGGGAATTGGCGTGGTATTTTCTTGCTGGCTGGGTAAGTGCTAATTAACAACGGTTTTGTGTCCCATCGTCTGGTGGCTCGGAATATCGTCCTCTCACACTGAATAACGGCATTCGGGGACGCCAATACGGCATAAGTGATACAACGTTGGTCAAGGCGGTACATGGAAATGAGTTTGGTGTGTTCTGATGAGTCTAGCGTCAGACTGTAGGTAGATTTCTCAGCAAAAAAAGGGGGGGTAGAAAAGGTATTTATTTTTAGTTAATCGACGATAAATGACAGGAGATATCTCGAAAATAACTAAGAGAAACATGGGTGGTAGTTTACAAATTAATGAGAATGGGCTGGCAACCCAAACCTGGACCGACAATCTTTTTTCTATCACGAAAAAAGTGCATGGATTTCTGCCATTGATGGAGCAGAAATCGGATGGAGAAGAAGCAAATTGCTTTTTGGACTCTTTGTGATTTCTAGCATTCTTCTCATTGGGGAATTGCACATACTCTACGGCAATTTCACTCTTTCTCAATCAGAGACGCTGAAATCTATTCAGAGCACTGACTGGCTGGTAGCATTTGTTATTTTCACAGTTATTTTTTTGGCATTTTTCTACCTTAAAAACGTCGGTTGCTTAGAATTTTTGCTGGAACGATTGTACTTGAAGAGCAGGTAAAGAAGAGTCATCAAGATGCCTTAGAATTTATCAAAAAGCTGGAATTAGCAAGGGATAAATACGAAAATTTATGTAATTTATCTGAAAATAAAACAATAGATAATATAATATTTAATAGAAATCTGGATTAAAATTTCTCGAAACTTCATGAATTTCTAAAAATATTTTAATAATATTTTGGAAATCAAATATAGTTTTTTAAACATATACGAAATTATTTTTCTCACCAACATAGCCTCTAATGGCTCAGAAATTCCTAGGTTATGAGGAGTATCTACCAATTGGAAGAGGGGTCATAATGTTTCAGAGAACGGAACGGTTTGCAAACAGAGGACACTGAGTGCAAACTGAAAAATTCAGAGTGCCCGCATTTCATGCGTTAAAGTGCATAAATTAAATCGGCACACCCAGCGCAAGGAAGGAAGACAGGGGACGATGGGGAGGGGACCACAACAATCATCCCCCGTCTTCCCTGCCCCAACCCGGAGCCGGTGGACCTGTCCGGTGGGTGGAGCGTTTCGCTGGGTGCCCAGGTGGGCATGAGAAACATGGGGCCCAGCTGCGGCGAGCGCTTGACCAAAGCTGGGTCAGGACAAGGTCATTTTGTGACAAAAACAAGGCGACACTGGTCTGCTAGGTCGGCGTGAGTTAGCCTAAGCTCATGACAGCGCTCGCCAATTTCGCAACCTGTGCGCTACATCGCCTACCCGCCGAGATGGCCCACCGGATTGCCGTCAGCGCCCTTGCCGCCGGCCTTGGCCCGCGCGCGGCAACCGACCCGTCCGCTCTCAGTGTCAAGCTCTGGGGGCTCACCTTCCCCAATCCTATCGGTATCGCCGCCGGCTTCGATAAAGACGCCGAAGCCTATGCTGGGTTGCTGCGCGCGGGCGCGGGATTCGTGGAAGTCGGCACAGTGACGCCACACCCGCAGGGCGGCAACCCGCGCCCGCGCCTCTTTCGTCTACCCGCCGACGGCGCCGTAATCAACCGCATGGGCTTTAACAACCGGGGCATGGCAACGACGGCCCAGCGCCTTGCGAGGCGCGACCGGAGCGCCGGCATCGTCGGCGTAAATATCGGCCGCAACAAGGACGGCGACGACAGCGACTACAAAACCTGCTTCAAGACCATGGCGCCACTCGCCGACTACATCACCGTTAATGTCTCCTCGCCCAACACCTTGGGTTTGCGCCAATTACAAGGCCGCGACGCCCTCTCCGCCCTTATCGAATCCCTGCAGGAGGCGCGAACACGCCTCGGCCTGACCCTGCCGCTGCTGGTCAAGATCGCGCCCGATCTCACCCATGAGCAGCGCCAGGACATCGCCGACGTAGCACTATCGAGCGACCTCGACGGCTTGGTCATCAGCAACACCACGATCGCCCGCGCAGATACCCTGCAAAGCCGCGCCCGCAGCGAGAAAGGTGGCCTAAGCGGGCGCCCCCTCATGGCACCCTCAACAGCCCTGCTAGCAGAAATGCATCAGCTCACCGAAGCCAAGCTCCCCCTCATCGGCACCGGTGGCATCGCCAGCGCCGCAGACGCCCGCGCCAAGATCGCGGCCGGCGCGACGCTTGTACAGCTCTATACAGCGCTGACCTATCGGGGTCCCAGACTGATCAGAGAAATCAAGCGAGGGCTGGCAACCGCCTAGGCCTGCTCCGCCTCTATGACGCCGCGGCGTACGGCGCGGGTTTCAGTGAAAAGCTCTTCAAGAAAGTCGCCTTCGCCGCGGCGTATAGCACGTTGTACGCGCGTCAGGTCCTCGTTGAAGGTGGCCAGCATCTCCAGCACCGCCTCGCGGTTGGCGAGAAAGACGTCCCGCCACATGACCGGATCTGAGGCAGCAATGCGGGTGAAGTCGCGAAAGCCCCCGGCAGCGTATTTGATCACTTCCTTCTTGGTGCGGTCCTCAAGATCGCTGACCGTGGCTACAATATTATAGGCTATCAGATGGGGAATGTGCGAGGTGATAGCGAGCACTACGTCGTGATGCTCCGGGTCCATTATATCGACGCGACTACCGATAGCGCGCCACAGCGCCGCGACGCGCTCTATTGCGGCCGCATCGGTCTCAGGCGTCGGCGTCAGCACGCACCAACGGCCCTCGAAAAGCTCGGCAAAGCCTGCATCGGGCCCGGAATGCTCGGTGCCGGCGATGGGATGGCCGGGCACAAAACTGACACCATCCGGCAGCAGTGGCTGCACTACTTTGATCACCGAGCCTTTGACTGAGCCCACATCGGTGACGATGACACCGGGCGCAAGACCCGGCGCGATGGCCGCTGCGACGGAACCACTCGCGCGCACAGGTACGGCGAGGACCACCAGATCGGCGCCACTCGCGCACTCGGCCGCATCGTCGAACACCACATCAACGATGCCGAGCTCCGCCGCACGAGCGCGGGTCTCGGCACTGCGCGAGGTTGCCACGACCTCAACCGCCAGGCCATGCGCACGAATGGCGCGGGCCAGCGAGCTCGCGATAAGACCGATACCGATCAGCGCGACGCGCTGAAACAATGGCTCAGCTGTGTCAGACATCACGCCTCGGCTATGACACAGGCCGGGCATAGGCGCCTAGAACGACAGCGCGCACGACAGCTTCACCGGCATGGTTGCGATAGGCTTCGAGGCGGCGATCGTCGCGCGCTAGGAAGCCCTCGACCGAGACCAGATACATGGCATACCCCTCTTTCTCGGGATCTTGCCAAGCGGCCATCCAGTGGACATCGAGACCGCTTTCTGCAAGACCTGTGAACACCTGGTCGCGACTAATGTCGGCAACGCGCTCTATGCCGACTAGGCTGACATCGTCCTCGGTCTCCTCTGGCTCGATCATGGCGACGGCAAAGGCTACCGGCAGATCACCTTCTCCCATCCTCTCGTAAAAGGGAAGCCGAGCAATGATCTTTGGCGCACCCTCACCATCGACAACCAGAGCCCGCCACCAGGGGTCGGACTCCTCACCTTCAGGCACTGGTAAAATGCCAACAGAAATATTGCCATTCCTAATATCCGAGACAATCTGGCTCACCGCTGAGTATTTGTGCAGCGGCGTGCCGACACCGAATTGATCCTGTGCCAGTCCGCAATATATATCGAGACCCTCTGGCGCAAAGGTGGCAATACTAAAATCACCTTGCAATGCTACTTGAGCTGAGAGCAGCTCACGCCAGATACGAACCAGCACCGGCCGCGGGAAGGGGCCGGAATGCCGCGCGAGAAGACGCCGTAGAATAGCCGCCTCGCGACCTGGCCTGAGCGCAAGCGTTACTACCTCGGAACGCCGCTTGAGAGCACCAACCTCGGATACGATATCTGTCCGGCGCATCAAGAGATCGTGAATCTGGTCGTCAATCCGATCAATCTCACGGCGTAGATTGTCGAGCGGTTGGTCCTTGGCCATGCCTAGTTCGAATGTGCTGTTTTGTGGGAGATCGTGGCGCCAAGTGTACAAGGACACCGGCGCGGGGAAAAGGGAAACCGCACATGCAAGGCAATCAAAGAAAGCGTTGACAGAGGCGCGGCGACGCTCCTACCAATGCGGTGTCCCTACGCTAAAGAGTCAATCCGATGGGCCAGCCTGAGACGTTCGAGGCCCGGGTGGCCATGCACCCGGGTGGCGCAGTCGAGCATCACCCCGCCGTCATTCTCGGCGAGAACAAGCCGTTGCGCCTCGCCAGCGGCGCAGAGCTTGGCCCCTTTACGGTTGCCTATCAGACTTGTGGCACGCTCAATGCGGACCGCAACAATGTGGTATTGGTATGCCATGCCCTGACTGGGGACCAATACATGGTCGGTACCCACCCCATCACCGGACGCCCCGGCTGGTGGCAGGACATGATCGGCCCGAGTAAGCCTTTGGACACCTCACGATATTTCATCATCTGCGCCAACGTGCTCGGCGGCTGTATGGGCACGACAGGTCCCGCCGACATCCATCCCAAGAGCGGCAAGCCCTATGGCATGCGCTTTCCCCTGATCACCATCGGGGACATGGTAGAGGCGCAGGCGATGTTACTTGACCACCTGGAGATCGATAGCGTGCTTGCCGTGGTCGGCGGCTCCATGGGCGCCATGCAAGCGCTGGAGTGGGCACATCGCTATCCGGAGCGCGTCTACGCCTCGGTGCCCGTCGCCGGGTCGGCGCGACACACCGCCCAGAACATTGCCTTCAACGAAGTCGGACGACAGGCGATCATCTCCGACCCCAACTGGCATGACGGTGATTACTCAGCCCGTGGCACGCGCCCGGCACAAGGCCTAGCCGTGGCGCGCATGGCCGCCCATATCACCTATCTCTCCGACGAGGCCCTGCATCGCAAGTTCGGCCGTGGTCTGCAGGATCGCGACCAGGTCACCTACGGTTTCGAGGCGGATTTCCAGGTCGAGAGCTATCTGCGCCATCAGGGTCGCACATTCGTCGAGCGCTTCGATGCCAACTCCTATCTCTACATCACGCGGGCGATGGACTATTTTGACCTGACGGCGGAGCACGACGGCTCTCTGCAGGCGGCCTTCACGGATACGCCGGTGCGCTTTTGCCTGATCTCATTTACCAGCGACTGGTTGTTCCCCACCGCGGAAAGCCGGGCCGTGGTGCACGCGCTGAATGCCAACGCCGCCAATGTCAGCTTCGTCGAGATCGACACCGACAAGGGACATGACAGCTTCCTTCTGGATGTGCCGGAATTTCATACCATCCTGGCCGGCTTTCTCGACGGCGTTGCGGTCCAACGCGGGCTCGTGCGGCGGTGAACAACCAGACGCCGGTGACCGCGGCGGCCCGGGCAGCGCCAATTCGTGTGGACTTACAGCTCATTGCCGACATGGTCGAGCCGGGCTGTCGCCTGCTCGACGTCGGCTGCGGCGACGGTGCGCTGCTGCGCCATTTGGTGCAGAACAAGAGCGTCGACGGCCGCGGCATCGAGATCAGCCGCGAAGGAGTGAACGCCTGCGTGCGCGAGGGTTTATCAGTAATCCAGGGGGATGCGGACACCGACCTCGCGGACTATCCCGACGATGCCTTCGACATGGTGGTCCTGAGTCAGACCCTGCAAGCCACGCACAACCCGCGGCTGGTCCTGTTGCAGCTGTTGCGCATCGGCCATCAGGCCATCGTCTCTTTCCCCAATTTTGCCTATTGGAACTGCCGTTTACAGCTGGCCTTCGGCGGACGCATGCCGGTAACAGAGAGCCTCAACAATCCATGGTACACGACGCCCAATATCCACTTCTGCACCATTCGTGATTTTACGCGCCTGTGCCGCGACGAAGCCATCATCGTAGAGCGCAGCTATGGGTTGAAGAATGACGGCTCGAAAGGTGGATTTTCAGGAGACGGCCTGTTCGCCAACGTGCTCGGCGAACAAGGGGTCTTTCTGCTAAAACGGGAACCTCTCTAAAACATATTTTGATGATGCGCGACTGCTGAAATCGAGCTTGTCGCCCACGCTTTCTGAGAGCTTCCAGCTAATGCTCAAACCGATCCCGGCGCATGCGATCTTGGATATCTCCATACCGAGCCGCGAGAAAGGCTCGCCAATCCACCGGTATTCTCTGGCCAATATCGGCAATCTCTGTCCACAAGACCTGCCCGTTATTGAACGAGGCGCCAACCCTGACCCTGCCACCCGACCAATATACTTGACGGCATCGGATAGCAGGTTGAGCAGTACTTACTTCAGATAATTCATACAGGCCCTGACCAAACTATCCTCTGAGAACTCATCATTAACAGTTAGGGTTTCTCATTATGGTGAGCAGGAGCTTGCACGGGTACCAGATACCCCCCCAGAGTTTGCGTGGATTCAATATCGATCAGAGACATATCGAGCTGACCGGTCTCTATCTTCGACAAAACCAAAACGTCATTGACCAGTGCTAAAAGATGCTAGCCGACGAGAAAAACCCACTCAACATGGGTTCTCTGCTCGTCTTTCGACGGTTGATCCGGGTAGTTCCACGGCAGAGATCACTTTCCAAATACTACCGGGCTCGTCTTGGGGTGACGGCCACGAGTTTCGGCCCGCAGAGTGGTGCCGACATAGACCTGTTTCTCGACCTCGGAGACAAGCACGCCCGAGAAGGGCCGTGCCCAACGCTCACCCAGGTGCTCCCAGGCCGGAGCCAGGCGCAACAGGGCGCGGCGCCGGCTGGGCGGAACGTAGAGCGCGGGCGCATTGCGGATCGGCAGGAAGAGATTGTCCGTCAACACGCGGTCGAGTTGAGGCTGGCTGTAAGGGCGGCCGGCGCCAAACGGCGTACGCTCGAAGCGCGCCCACAAGCCGCGCCGGTTGGGCACTACCACCAGCAGCCGCCCGCCGCCGGCCAGCACGCGCCACACCTCTCGCAGCAACCGCCGCAGGTCTTCCGAATGTTCCACAGCGTGGATCAACAATATACGGTCAATCGAGGTGTCGGGCAGTGGCAGAGCCGCCTCTTCGCACAAACCCACCAACCCCGGCTCACCGACCGGCCACGGTGACGCTCCCTGGCGCTCTGGCATCAGGGCGACAACCCGCTCAGCCTGCTCCATGAAGGGTCGCAAGTACGGCGTGCCATAGCCCATCGCCAGCACCCGCATACCCGCAAGATCCGGCCACAACAGCCGCAGCCGCCGCCGGATCAGCCGCCGCGCCACCTGCCCCAGCCGCGAGCAGTAAAACTGCCTAAGTTCGGAAACGTCATGCCACATGGAGCAAAACTAGAACACCCGCCACCCTACCGACGAGAAAAATCCGGAATCCCAATCGGCGAGAGACGCATCGAGGCCCTGCTCCCAGACGCGCTGAAAGGTGCCCACCTGCGCCTCAGTCCATTCGACAAGGCGATATCGACGAGATCGCGTAAGATCGGATTGCCGCCTTGCCGGTCGTGCCTCACGGCGTCTTGTGATAAACGTCGTCGACCTCAACCTGGTAGCCGTTGGCGAGCCGATTGGTCTGGTTGAACATGCCGACCACAGCCAAAAGCTCGCCCAGCATTTCATCATCCATGCCAAGCTTACGGGCAACAGCGGTGTGGGAGGCGATGCAGTATTCGCAGCCGTTGGTGGCGCTGACAGCAACCGCAATCATCTCTTTGGTCAGGCGGTCGAGGCGACCGTCGACCATCACCGCCTCGATGCCGCGCCAGATGCGCTCCAGCGTTGGCGGGTGAGTCGCCAGCGTCTTCCAGATATTGGGCACGAAGTTTATGCCGCGCCTCTCCATGATCTCGTCATAGAGCGCGCGCACCGCCTCGCTCGCGTCGTCATATTCCACCATCGTCACGGTCGGCATGCGGATCTCCTCCTATGCTGCGAGGAGCAGCCTAGTACATATGCTGGCCACCGTTGATCGATAAAGTGGAGCCGGTAATGAAACCGGCGTGGTCGGCGGCCAGGAAGAGCACGCCGCGAGCGATCTCCTCGGCCTTACCGAGGCGACCGACGGGTATGCGGGCGACGATCTTCTCCAGCACCGTCTCGGGCACGGCAGCGACCATATCCGTATCGATATAGCCTGGCGCGATGGCGTTTACTGTGATGCCCTTTCCGGCACCTTCCTGGGCCAACGCTTTGGTGAAGCCATGGATGCCTGACTTGGCGGCGGCATAGTTGACCTGACCGTATTGGCCCGCCTGGCCGTTAATCGATCCTATATTGACGATGCGGCCGAAGCCTCTGGCGCGCATGGAATCGATGACCGCGTGGCTCATGTTGAAGCAGGAGCCGAGATTGGTATCGATCACTGCCTGCCACTGGTCAGGGCCCATCTTGTGCACGGTGGCGTCGCGGGTAATCCCGGCGTTGTTAACGAGCACCTCGACCGGGCCAAGCTCTTCCGTCACATTGGCGACGCCGACCTCGCAGGCTGCAAAGTCGGCAACGTCCCAGCGATAGACCACGACGCCATTGGCCTCGGCAAAGGCCTGGGCGCGCTCATCGTTGGACAGGTAGACTGCGGCCACATGATAGCCTGAGTCCCGAAGCATGATCGAAATAGCGGCGCCGATGCCCCGCGTGCCGCCGGTTACGATCGCAACCCGTTCCGTCATCGCAGCCTCCCTCGCCGCATTTGTGAAATGAATAGCGCCTGTTTATGTTGCGTTGCAACAAAAGACAACCGCTAAGTTGCCACCCCCTCGATCCAGTCGGCCAGAGGACGCCAGCAGGCGGCCTCGGCGCAGCTGCCGACGACCATGCCGATATGGCCCACCGGAACGCGCTGGCAGGCGGCGCCGGCGATAGCGTTGGCAAGTGCCGAAGCGGAGGCTGCAGGCACGATGCGGTCGCGTTCCGGGATCAGCGCCAGGCAGGGCAGTTGCAAGGCGGTAGGCCGCACCGGCGCTCCGTCAATACACCATTGCTCGCGTGCCGGCGTGTTCTCGCCGTACCAGCCGAGCAGACATTCGCGCGCCACCGGCGCTGCCAGCGGCACGCCGTCATTGAGCCAGTCCTCTATCTGAACAAAGCGCAGTGCAGCGTCGCTGTGGGAATCGAGACCGGCAAAGGCACGGAATTTATCCGCGACCTGCATAGGCTGTAGCGCCGCAAAGCAGGCCTGCAGGGCATCGACCGATAAGGTCTGGGCCGCAGCAAGTTGAGCTTCGAGCAATGGTCCAAGGGCACGCAAGGCGCCCCCACCGGCAGCATCGGCAAAGAAGTCCCAGGGTGTCGCCAGCAAGGCGAGTCCGGCCACGAGCTCAGGCCGTCTTTCGGCGGCAGCGACAGCAAGAGTGCCGCCCATGCAATAGCCCACCACGGGGACCGGGCCGACCGCTGCGGCCGCCTTGAGCGCCGGACACAAGCGCTGCACAATATAATCACTCAGGTCGAACGCCTGCTCAGTGCCCCGTGGCTCGCCCCAATCCAGCAAGAGCGGCCGCAGGCGGCGCGATGCCAAGTAGGCAGTGAGACTGTTCTTCGGCGCCAGATCAAGCACATAGGCCTTATTGACCAGCGACGGCACGAGAAGGACCCGTGCACCCGTGCCGCTTGGCGCCATGTCGAGCAGGCGCACGTTACCCTCCTGCCAGAGGACGGGCATATCCACCGCCTTGCGCCGATAGGGATGCGCCCAATAGGCTTCGATACCGGCAAGAAAATCAGTGTGACGCGCGGCAACCTCATTGGCAAGCGCTGCGCTCAGCTTTGCGGCATCGGCGGCGAGCAAGCTGTCGCAGAGGGTGGCAGCCTCGCCTGCCAGGGCCGGCGCCCACAGCATAGCACCGCTGCGCGCGGCACCGAGACCGGCCAGGGCCCCGAGCCAGACAGCGCTAGCGGCGCCGAGGTGCGCTGAGAGCGGCCGCGGGCCGATCCTTGCCGTCGCCATGTCCCGCCCCATCGTCGCCGAGCTGCACCGCCGCCGCCGCTATCGTGGCCTCGGCCTGAGCCTGCCAGAGCTCGAGAAACCGCACCGCTAGGGCGCGCATATCGGGGTCTGCGTCCATGGCACCACTATAAAGCGCGCGGGCCCAAGGAGGCCATGCTTTCCGCACTGCAACAATTTCGATATAGTCGCCGCGAGCGAGCGACAAGCAAGGAGATGCCTGGGCATGGCAAAAACAAAACCCGCTGACGGCGACGCGGTGGTCATCAAGAAATACGCCAACCGACGCCTCTACAATACCGCGACCAGCAGTTACGTCACTCTTGACGACCTTTGCGACATGGTCAAGGACGGCGTTGAATTCGTCGTCTACGACGCCCGCAGCGACGAGGACATCACTCGCTCGGTGCTGACCCAAATCATTTTCGAGCAAGAAGCCAAGGGTCATAATCTCCTGCCAATCAGTTTTTTGCGCCAGCTTATCGGCTACTATGACGACCGCCTGCACGCCGTGGTGCCACATTATCTCGAAGCCACCATGGAGGCCTTCGCGCGCAACCAAGAACAGATGCGCCAGCAAATGGAAGAGGCCTTCGGCGACCTCCTTCCCGTGCGCCAATTGCAGGAGCTTGGGCAGCAGAACATGGCCATGTTCCGGGATGCCCTGAGCATGTTCTCGCCACCTGGCGAGCACCCCAACGTCGGCTCAGAGACGTCGCCCAAGGGGGGCAGCGAGAACGCTTCCATGGACGCCTTGAAGCGCCAGGTTGAGCTCATCCAGGCCCGGCTCGATGCACTCAGCAGAAAAGAAGAATAGCTATACAAACAGGGGGGAACACATCATGCGCTTCAAAAACAAAGTGGTGTTGATCACGGCAGCGGCATCTGGCATGGGCCGCGCCGGCGCGCTTTTGTTCGCCGAGGAAGGCGCTAAAGTGGTCGCCGTCGATGTCGACGAGGCCGGCGTGGCGCTGCCCATCGACGGCGGCTATCTGGCAAAATAGGAGACGTGCATGTCAGACCTTGCCAATCAGCGAATCGTCTATTTCAACGGCGAGTACGTACCTGAGAGCGAGGCGCTACTGCCCTTCCGTGACCGCGGCTTTCGTTACGGAGATGCCGTATTCGACATGACGCGGACCTTCGGCGGACGCATCTTCAAGATCGAGGAACACATCAAGCGCTTATATAAGTCGCTGCGCTACGTGCAGATCGATCCGGGCCTCAGCGCCGACGAGGTCATTGCCATCAGCCACGAGGTGCTGGACCGCAACTGCCACCTGCTCGGCGAAGGCGACGATTACTGGGTCGGTCAGCGCGTCTCGCGCGGAACGGACGTGCCCGGCGGCGACATCGCCGCCCATTCAGGGCCGAACGTCATCGTCGAATGCACGCCACTACCTCTCGGGCCCCGCGCGCGGGTCTTCCGCGACGGCATCGACATCATCGTGCCCTCGGTGCGGCGCACCGCGCCTGATGCGCTAAGCCCCAACGCCAAGACCCACAATTACCTCAATCTCATCATGGGCGATCTCGAGGTGAAGGCGCGCGACCCGGAAGCCTGGGCCGTAACACTCGATGTCAACGGCAATCTCTGCGAAGGCATGGGAAGCAACATCTTCATTTTGCGCGACGGCGAAATCATCACGCCAAAAGTCAAATACGTGCTGCCCGGAGTGAGCCGGCAGACCGCCATCGACCTGGCGTGCGAAGAGGGCATCACCGTGATCGAAGAGGATATCTCACTCTACGACGCCTATAACGCGGACGAAGTCTTCCTCACCTCTACCAGTCTCTGCCTCTGCGGCGTGCGCACAATCAACGGCGTAACGATCAGCGACGGCTTACCGCCGGGAGAGATCACACAGCGCCTGACCGAGGCCTATGTGCGGCTAGTCGATTTCGATTTCGTCAAACAGTATCTGGATCGTCTGGCGGCATAGCCCGGATATCCCGCCTGCCAGCATTGAACGCGGCCATCTGAGCGATGGCCTCGTTCTGCATGACGGTGTCGCAGAACAGGGTGCGCTCGTCGGCCAGGCCCTCGTCGAGCGGGCGCGAGGTAGCTCCGCGTATCAGCCGCTTGATATGGGCGAGCGCCAACGGCGGCTTGGCAGCGAGGTCGTGCGCAACCGCAAGCGCCGCCTCGACCACGTTGCCGGCGACACACTGCCCGACCAAGCCCCATTTGGCCGCCTCCGCGGGCCCCACCGTGCGCCCCTGCAGAATCAGCTCGAGCGCCCTGCCCTCGCCGATCAGGCGCGCCAAACGCTGGGTGCCGCCGGCACCGGGCAGCAAGCCGATATTGATCTCCGGCAGGCCCAACCAATAAGGACCGTCTTTGGCCAGGCGGATGTCACAGGCCAGTGCAAGCTCGAAGCCGCCACCCATGGCGGTACCGTTGATCGCCGCGACGAAGGCCTTGGGCATTGTCGCGATACGGCGTAGGCACACGTGGTACGGCGATTCGGGAACGGCGCGCGAGGTATCGAATTCGAGGTCGCGCGCCGCCAAGTCTCGGCCCAAAGTTTCCAGCACCCCGACATCGTAGTGACGCACAAACACGTCCGACAGCCCACCCGTAAGCACCACCGCGCGCACGGTTGCATCAGTGTCGACCTCGTCGAGGACTGTCTCGAGTTCGGACTCGGTCTCCGCATCCATGTAGCCATGCGGCGGATTGGCGATGGTCGCTATCAGCACCGCGCCGTCTCGCTGTGTGGTGATCTGGCTCATGACTCCTCCCATAATTTCTTCAGGACCAGGCAATCTTCCTCAGGTAAAGTCGTCGCCGGCATAGGTTCGCGACAGCACGACATCCCCGGCAGCAGCCCATGATGCGCTGATTAGCTGATCCACCCGTGGCTGTTGTTCACGATAGGCATATAGACCGGCTAGACCGGCTCCGGATGACCGTCCGTGACCGGGGTGCGGGCTCACGCTTCATCAACGCATCCGCTGCCCGGCCGCACGGTCGGCGAAATACAGGCCGAAGCCATCAGCTCGATCATGGCCGCGCAAACCAATGTCTTGAGGGATGTCATGACGGCGACCCCTCCTTTTCCAGATATGTTCGTGTCGATGCTCAAAATGGGCGCCCCCGGATGCTCTCATCCAGTGATATCGCGGGCGCGAACGGGTTCAAGCCGGACATCTTTCGGCTATGCTGATCTCTCTGACGACAAGTGCCAGGACATACCATGACCGATGTTATTGCATTTCTTGGATTGGGCAAGATGGGTGAACCCATGGCGAGGCGCCTGCTGGAAGCAGGCCTTCCTCTCACCGTCTACAATCGCACGGCCGAGAAGACCGCAGCACTGGTGGCAGCCGGTGCCACGACAGCCGACACCCCAGCCGAAGCGGTCAGCGCAGGCGGTGTCGTCTTCACCATGGTCGCGAACGACGCAGCGCTCGAAGAGGTGACCCTCGGCGATCACGGTTTTCTCAACAGGCTCGGCGAGGGTGGCGTGCACATCTCGCTCAGCACCATCGGCGTCAAGACGGCGACCCACATGGGAAACATTCACGCCAAGGCGGGCGCCGCCTACCTCTGCGCGCCAGTGTTCGGCCGTCCGCCTGCCGCTGCGGCGGGTCAGCTCGGCGTTGCGATCTCGGGCGACCCCACCGCCAAGGCGCGGATCCGTCCGCTCCTCGAGCCACTGAGCCGACGGGTGGATGATTTCGGCGACGCGCCGGGCGCCGCTAATCTAGTCAAGCTCGCCGGCAATTTCATGATTGGCAGCGCCATTGAGGCGCTAGCCGAAGCCTGCGCCCTGGTGGAAAAGGGCGGGGTCGATCGCCAGGCTTTCGTGGATCTGCTGAGCAATACCCTATTCGATTGCCCGGTCTACAAGATCTATGGCGACGGCATTGCCCAGAGCGTCTACCAGCCGGCCGGGATGCGCCTTGTGCTCGGTCTCAAGGATATAGAGCTCGTGCTCGATGCCGCTCATGGCATGGGTGTCGCCATGCCGCTCGGCAGCCTGATACGCGATCGTTTGATCCGCGCGGTAACGGGGGGTCATGGCGAGGATGACTGGATGGCGGCGGACGTCGCCGCGCGCGAAGACGCGGGGCTGACATCGTGACAGTCATGGGAAACAGTGTCGCCGCCTATATCGCCCGCACATTGCGCGCGCGCGGCGTCAAGCGGGTCTTCGCGCTCTGCGGCGGGCACATCATGCCCATCTGGATGCGTCTCGATGCCGAAGGCATCACTATCGTAGACGTACGCGACGAGCGCGCCGCGGTGCATATGGCGCAAGCTCATGCCGAGTTGACGGGCAAGATCGGCGTTGCCTTGGCCACGGCCGGACCGGGCCTGACCAATGCCATAACCGGCATCGCCAACGCCCATGTCTCGCGTGCACCGGTGCTGGTGATCTCCGGGATACCGCCCAAGGCGCAGGAGAACCGTGGCGCCCTACAGGACATCGACCATACCCAACTGGTACGCCCAATCACCCGCTACGCCCGCACTGTCCGCGAGCCGAACCTGGTGCCGGCCGAGCTCGACGAGGCCCTGGCGCGTGCCCTTGGCGAAGGCAGCGAGCCCGGCCCCGCTTTTCTCGACTTTCCCACCGATTGTCTGCGCGCAGCCATCCCCGAAGCCCTACAGCTCACAGAGCATATCGCGCTAAAACCCCGCCCGCTGACCTTTCCTGACCCGGAGATGGTTGCACAGGCTACCGACCTGCTGTGGTCGGCGCGCAAGCCGTTGGTGATTTCCGGACGCGGTGCGCGCAACGCCGGGCCGGAGCTAGTGCGCTTACTCAATCGGGTCGGGGCGGCTTATCTTGATACCGGAGAGAGCCGCGGCTTGGTGCCCGACGACCACCCCACCACCGTCGCGGCCATGCGTGGGCGCGTCATGGGCGATGTCGATCTCGTGGTCACGGTCGGTCGATGTCTAGACTTTCAGCTCGCTTATGGCTCGCCCGCTATTTTTGGTAACGCCAAGTTTCTCCGTATTGCCGACGTGCCTAGCGAGCTGCGCGACAACCGGCGTGGCGCGGTCGAGGTGCTGGCCAACCCCGCGCGCGCTCTAGCCGCCATGCTGGATGTCGCCGGCAACCGCACACCCGCTATCGACAGCGATTGGATCACCGGCCTGCGCGCGGGCCATGCCGACCGTGCAACCAGACTGCGTGATGCCATGGCCAACGCGGCTCCGGGCGCAGATGGACGCATGCATCCCAACCGCATGCTCGGCGCCTTGCAGGACCAACTCGATAAAGACAGTGTCGTAGTGATAGATGGCGGCGATTTCCTCAGCTTCGCCCGCGTGGCTCTATCGGCCTCAACGGTGCTCGATCCCGGCCCCTTCGGCTGCATCGGCGTCGGCGTGCCGTACGGAATTGCCGCGGCACTTGAATATCCCGAGCAAAAGGTGCTAGTCGCCACGGGCGATGGCGCTTTTGGCTTCAACGCCATGGAAATCGACACTGCCGTCCGCCACAAGGCCCCCGTGGTCATCGCCGTCGCCAACAACGGCGCCTGGCAGGTGGAGGTTCACGACCAGACCGTAACCCATGGCAAAGTGGTGGGAACGCGCCTCCACTTCTCCGATTATGCAGCCATGGCGCGCACCTTCGGCATGCACGGCGAGCGCGTAGAAAAGGCCGAGGACTTGCCGGACGCGATCGCCCGTGCCTTCGCCAACGCGCCTGCCCTGCTTGATGTGATAGTGACGCCGGAGGCGGTATCATCCGACGCCAAGGCCGGATTGGCCTGGGTGCCCGATCTACAACCGCTCGCGGTATGGGACGAGAAGGAGCGAGCTTGGCGTGACACCTAAGCTAGAAATTTGAACATCGCTGCGCCCACTTCGTCCAGCTTCTCCTCGGGAATGAATGACCAACGACGGCGCCGCTTACATCACGGCGATTTTCCTGCCAATCGACGGCAGCTTGACCGCGGGGGTCCGTGGGTGACAATGGAGGACATGGACATGACTAAAACCAGTGCAACATTAGGTGAGTATGCTTCGGGCATCTCTTGCGACGCGCACCGAGGCGGCACGCCTGCTTATCGAACAGGCAGCCAAGGCCTACGATTCTGGCGAGCGCTGCGACATGGAAGCGGGCATGGCTAAACTATTCGCCACGGAGGCAGCGCTCGAGAATAGCCTCGAGGCCATGCGCATCCACGGCGCGCAAGGCTATTCCAAGGAACTCGACATCGAGCGCATGTATTGCGACGCACCACTGCTGGCCATCGGCGAAGGCACCAACGAGCTACAGCGCATCCTGATCGCGCGCCAACTCATACAGCGGAACCCAATATGACTTTGCCCCTCGCAGGCGTGCGCGTCCTCGCGGTCGAGCAATATGGTGCCGGGCCCTTCGGCACCATGTTCCTCGCCGATCAAGGCGCCGAGGTCATCAAGATCGAGAATCCGCACGATGGCGGCGACATGTCCCGCGTGGCGGGGCCGCATTTCTTCGCCCCCGGCGACAGCGTCTTCTTCCACGCGCTAAACCGCAACAAGCGATCGCTGACCCTCGATTTGTCGAAACCCAAGGGCCGCACAGTGTTGCACGATCTGGTTAAAAGTGCCGACGCCGTAGCCAACAATCTGCGCGGCGACGTGCCGGAAAAGCTTGGGCTCGATTATGCCCAGCTCAAGGCGCACAACCCGCGCATCATCTGCGCCCACCTGAGCGCCTATGGCCGCAAGGGTCCGCGTAAAAGTTGGCCGGGTTACGATTACCTGATGCAGGCGGAGACCGGCTATTTCTCGCTCACCGGCGAGCCAGACAGCCTCCCGACTCGCTGCGGGCTCTCGATCATCGACTTGATGACGGGCGTTGCCATGGCCTTCGGCCTGGTCTCGGCGCTGACTGCAGCGCGCGCCACGGGCGAAGGTCGCGATATTGATGTAAGCCTGTTCGACCTAGCGCTCGGCAATCTAAACTATCTCGCCGCCTGGTATCTCAACAATGGTGATGCCCAGGCGCGCCGACCGCGCTCAGCCCATCCCACCATGACCCCCTGCCAGCTTTTCCCCACTGCTGACGGCTGGATATTTCTGATGTGCAACAAGGAGAAGTTCTGGCCAGCACTGTGCCAGGCGCTGGGCCAGCCGGGGTGGGCCGACGATCCACGCTTCCGAACCTTCCCCGACCGCCTGGAGAACCGTGACGCGGTGGTGGCGTTACTCGACGGCGCGCTCAAGGAACGTACGACCGCCGAATGGCTCGCCGACTTTGCCGGCGTCGTGCCCGCCGCCCCTGTACTTGACGTCGCCCAGGCCCTCGACAACCCCTTCGTTACCGAGCACGGCCGGCTGCACACCGTCGAGCACCCCGACGCGGGACCGTTCCAACTCGTTGCCCCAGCGATCCGCTCCGCCGGCGATCCACCACCCGCCAACCCCGCTCCACCCCTTGGCGGCGATACCGACGACATCCTCGGTGGCTTAGGCTACAACACCTCGCGCATCGCCAGCTTGCGTGACGACGGAGTGATCTAAATGCCGCACCTTGCATCTTCGTCCGAGCTATGGGAATGGTCGGAGCGCACCATAGAGCGAGGGACAGATGGCGGCATTTGGGACGTATGGGGATATCGCGGTCGATCTTAGCGATCATGTGGCTGTCGTGGAGATTCGCCGCCCACCATACAATTTTTTCGACCACGGGCTAATCGCTGAGATCGCCCAGGCTTTCGAGGCGCTGGACGAGAGTGACGACTGCAGGGCGCTGGTGTTGGCAGCCCAGGGCAAGGCTTTTTGCGCAGGCGCCAATTTCGCTGCCGGCGGCGATTTCAGCGAGCGCGCTACCGCGGACGGCGGCGGCCAGGGCACGCGGCCCCTGCAGGCCAATTCGCTCTATCAGGAGGCGGTGCGCCTGTTTCGCACGAGCAAGCCCGTGATCGGCGCCATCCACGGCGCTGCGGTCGGCGGTGGGCTCGGGCTCGCCATGGTGCCCGACCTGCGCATCGCCTGTCCTGAAACACGCTTCTGCGCCAACTTCACGCGCCTCGGCTTCCATCCGGGCTTCGGGCTGACCGTGACCCTACCTGAGGTCATCGGGAAGAGCGCGGCGGCACTAATGTTCTATACCAGCCGCCGCATCAAGGGCGAAGAGGCGCATGCCATGGGCCTCGCCGACGTGCTGGTACCACAAGACGAGGTACGGGCCACCGCCATCGCGCTCGCGGGCGAGATCGCGGAAAACTCGCCACTGGGGGTCACCGCGACACGCGCGACGATGCGCCAGGGCCTGGCCGAGCGCGTTGCCGCTGCCACCGACCGCGAACTCGCCGAGCAGACGCGACTGCGCGCCACGGAGGACTTCGCCGAGGGCGTCAAGGCTATGGGCGAGCGCCGCATACCCAATTTCGTTGGGCGTTAGGCGATGAGCAACGCGGACGACATCGTTATCGAGACCGCGACGCGCATCTTTCACGACCTCGCCAACCCGCAGGCCCTTAACGCCGCCTCGGATGACAGCTGGCGCGCACCACTGTGGAACGCGCTTGAGGAATCGGGGCTAACCAAGGCCTGGCTCGGCGACGACCTTGGCGGTGCGGGTGGTTCGCTCGCTGATGGCTTCGCCATTCTGCGCGCGGCAGGCGCCCACGCCGTGCCCGTGGCGCTTGCCGAGACCTTACATGCCACCTGGTTGCTCGGCCGCGCCGGGCTCAGCGCACCGGACGGCGCCATGACCGTTGCGCCAGCTGTCGAAAGCGACAGTGTGGCACTCAATGCCAATGGCCGCCTCGACGGCAGCGTCCGCGCGGTACCTTTTGCCAGCGAGGCTGAGCACATCGCGGTGCTCACGCACGATGGCGAGACCGCCGTGGCGGCCTTGGTCGCCGCCGCCGACTGCACCGTGGCCGTGAGCAGAAATCTCGCCGGTGAGCCGCGCGATACCGTGACCTTCGCCGATGCCGCGCCGCAAACCATGGCGCCGATCTCCGCCGAGGTGAGCGACATCATGCTTATGGGCGCCGCTATCCGTGCGTCGCAGATGACCGGCGCGTTGGAAACTATCCTCGACATCGCCGTGACCTATGCCGGCGAGCGTATCGCTTTCGGCCGGCCTATCTCGCGCTTCCAGGCGGTGCAGCACGAGTTAGCCAAACTGGCGGGCGAGACAGCAGCGGCCATTGCCGCATCGGGCGCGACCGCCATGGCGATCGCGGAAGCGGCGTCGTTCGACGAGCGGCTTTTCTTCGAGGTCGCCGCTGCCAAGGTGCGGGTCGGCGAAGCGGCCCGCGACGGCGCCGCCATCGCCCATCAGGTATATGGCGCCATCGGCTTCACCGAAGAGCACGTGCTGCACCGCTTCACGTGCCGCGTGCTTGCCTGGCGCGACGACTTCGGTAGTGAGAGCATCTGGGCGGCACGGCTTGGCAACCTGGTCGCCCGGGCCGGCGGCGACGCGCTGTGGCCGACCATCACTGCGGCCTGAGAGGAGGACGATCATGACCGGTAGGATCGCCTTCGACCCCATCCATCTGCCGCCGAAGACCAAGGCCTTGCGCGACGAAGTGCGTGCTTTTTTGGCCGAAGAGATCGCCGCTGGCCATTTCAATCCCGCCGGCCAGGGCGCCCGGGGCAGCTATGACCGCGAATTTTCGCGCCGCGTCGGCGCCAAGGGCTGGATCGGCATGACCTGGCCCAAAGCCTATGGCGGGCACGAGCGCACGTTCTTCGAGCGCTATGTCGTGACCGAGGAGATGCTCGTCGCCAGCGCGCCGACGCAGGGCCATTTCGTCGCCGACAGACAAAGCGGGCCGATCCTACTGCGCTATGCTGACGAAGAAATCAAACGCGACGTGGTGCCGCGCATCGCCCGCGGTGACTGCGGCTTCTGCATTGGCATGAGCGAGCCCGATTCGGGCTCCGACCTATTCGCCGCCAAAACCCGTGCCGAAAAGACCACGGACGGCTGGCTGGTCAACGGGCGCAAGCTGTGGACAAGCTACGCCCATCGTGCCGACTATATGATTGCCCTACTACGCACCTCGCCGCCAACGGAAGAGAACAGGCGGCATGGACTAAGCCAGTTTCTGGTTGACCTCAAGACACCCGGCGTCACCATCCGCCCGGTGCCCTTCATGACCGGAGAACACGAGTTCAACGAGGTAACGTTCGACGATGCGGCTCTGCCCGAGAACGCCCTGCTCGGCGAGATCGATATGGCCTGGAAGCAGGCGACGGCCGAACTCGCTTACGAGCGCAGCGGGCCTGAGCGGTTCCTAGAAACCTATCAAGTGCTGACGCATCTGATCGGCGCGCTCGGCGCAGAACCCGATCTGCGCGGCGCGGAAGGCTTGGGGCGGTTGGTGGCGCAGCTCAACACCTTGCGCCGCATGTCAATCTCTGTCGCTGGCATGCTGGCCGCCGGCAAGGAGCCGGTGCTCGAAGCCTCGATGGTCAAGGACGTCGGTACGAATTGGGAGCAGCTTCTACCGGCTCGCGCCCGCGACCTCGCCGCCTTCGTCGATCCCACAGAGAGTAATAGCCCGGGCTTTCAGGCGGTACTCAATCACGCCACCCTGATCGCGCCCAAGCTCACCATCCAGGGTGGCACCCGCGAGATCCTGCGCGGCATTATCGCGCGCGGGCTCGGCTTGCGATAGCGGCGGAGGCCCGGAGGTGAAAATTCGGTGACTAGAAGTCGATAACTGGCACCAAACTCTACGTGACTTCGCAAAGAGCGCCGTGAATCGATGATAAACGGCTGGCATAAAGCAGGGCCAACACGCACGTGATTATCAGTAAAAGGGGGGACGTCGCCGGTTAAGTCTTTGCGGCCAGGGCGGCAGCCTTGGCCTTAAGGCGGGCGTCTAGCTTGGCAACTGGCGCAAAGAAGCGCTGGTGGCTGCCTTTGCCGACCTGCTCGATGGCGTCGCGCACGGCGACGTCGAAGGTGATGAGCGGGCCGGCGATCTCTGCGACGGTGACGGTGATCTCGACCCAGGCACCCATAGTAGTGGGCGCCAGATGGGCGATATTAATATGGGCGCCAACCGAATCCTTCGCCGCCCCACCGACTTTCGCCAGCCAGTCGCGGCAGCAATATTCCACGTCGTGCACCATGGCGGGTGTGGCATAGACGCGCAGGTCTTCGCCTAGGAAGCTGATTGTGTTTTCCTCGTCGACGGTGATGCAAAGGCTATGCCTTGCGCCAACTTCAAGCTCTGACATCGGGTCTCCCTCCTCGCAGGCCATCACAAATTTCAATGTAGTTCGGATGGTCCGCCGCGATCAGGCCGTGACGGACAAAAAAGTCGACCAGCACCAAAGCACAGTTGAACTTGAAGTCGCGCGTTTCGGCAATGCATGCCATCGCCCTGGCCACAGGCCAGAGCGCAAAATTCTCGACCTCGCCGTCTCGGTTGACCGGTGTGAAGTCGCCACAATCGAGTTCATAGCAGAAGATCACGTCATCGCGTTGGCCAACCTCGCCGTCGACGCGATAGCGCAGAGTGCCGCAAGGCGTGGCGTGGCGCGCCAACGTTTCCGGCATACCCGCTTCCTCGGCACATTCCTTGACCAGATTGTCGAGCACCCCGAGTCCCACCGGCTGGCCGCCAGCCACCGTACTGTCGAGCTTGCCCGGATAGGTTGGGCGGTCGGCGGTGCGCCGAGGTACCCACACATGCAGGCCATCCGGTCGTTGGACGAAGCCCGTCAGATGCACGCCATAGGCCGTGATGCCGAGGCATTCGACGGCAGCACGCTCCACGGTCAGCCAAGTCTCGTCGAAGCGCGGGCCGACGCGGTAACGCTCACCACACGCGGGCGGCGTTAGGCCGGTTTCGATCAGGGCCCTGGCAGCAGCATCGAGCGTCTGCTGATCGTCGATACGCACTTCGGACTCATCGGCAAACGGCGCCAGGATCGGCAGCAAGACCTTACGCACCTGCCCCAGCCGGAGGCCTTTAATGATCACGGGAGTATAGAGCGTGTGATCGTGACGGTTGCATTCGGCGATGCGATCGAGAAAGCTCATAGGCGAGGATACTCCTTGGCTAGCGAGGCCCCTATAACTCATGCGGATGCGCGCTCCCACCCTATTTCTCACGCTGCTGCTGGCGGCCTGCACGCCGCGCCAGCAGGTCGTGGGCGAGCGCGAGGTGGCGCCGCGCCTCGATGTGGACGCGGTGATCGCCGGCGATGGCGCGCGCCTACCGCTACATGCCTGGCTGCCACAAGGCGAGCCGCACGGCGTGCTGCTCGGCATCCACGGCTTCAACGACTACGGCGACTCCTTTGCCATCCCCGCCGCCCGCTGGACCGAACAGGGCTATGCGGTCTATGCCTACGACCAGCGCGGCTTCGGTGCCGCGCCCGCACCCGACACCTGGCCCGGCGTAGCGGCGCTGGTCGACGACCTCGACGAGGTGACAGGTGCCGTGGCGGCGCGGCATGCCGGCAAGTCGCTGACGCTGGTCGGGGTCAGCATGGGCGGGGCAGTGGTGATGACCGCACTCGCAGACAGCCGGGTCAAGGCAGCGCAGGGCGCCGTGCTGGTCGGCCCGGCGGTATGGGGACGCGAGAGCATGGCTTGGGCAACACAGGCGGCGCTGTGGCTGGTCGCCCACACTTTGCCGACACTGCGCGTGACCGGGCGCGGGCTCGACATCACGCCGTCGGACAATGTCGAGATGCTGCGCATGCTCAGTGCCGACCCGCTGGTCATCAAGCGCACGCGGGTTGATGCGCTGTGGGGCGTGGTCAACTTGATGGACAGTGCGTTCGCGGCGGCGCCCGCCATCACGCGGCCGCTGCTAGTGCTCTACGGCGCGCGCGACGAGATTATTCCCGAGGCACCGACGCGCGACATGCTCTGCCGCCTCAACGGCCACCATCGCGTCGCCGTATACCCGGAAGGTTATCATATGCTGCTGCGCGACTTGCAGGCCGGCGTGGTGCATGATGACATTACCGCCTGGGTCGCGGCGCCGGATGCGAGGCTACCGTCGGGTGCTCATACCGACGGCTGGGAGTGCTGAGATAATGCGCGTCCTGCTCACCGGTGCCAGGGGTTTTCTCGGCCACCATCTGGCGATCAAGCTTCTGGCGAAGGGCCACGAACTGGTTTACCCCGCGCGCGTTGCCAGAAGACCGCCACCACCACGAGGATGGCGGCGCTGGCGACATACGGTAGCGCCAGGCTGCCAGCTGTGAACAACACGCCGGCAAGGGCTGGACCGAAAATGCGCCCGAGGCTGGCGCCGGCTTGGGCAACGCCGAGGTTGGCGCCCTGCGCCTCGGCCGCGGCGCGGCGCGAGACCAAGCTGGCCAACGCTGGGTTGGCCAAACCGAAGCCGCCTGCTAGCAGCACCATGGCGACCAGCGTCAACGCCAGACTGGTCGCGGCGGGGAGCAGCGCGAAGCCCGCGACCAAGGCGACGATGCCGATCAGTACCACCGCTTCCTCGCCGAGCCCGCGGCTGAGCCGGCCGACCAGACCACCCTGCACGATAACAGCGACGACGCCGACACCCGCGAATAGGGCGCCGACCTGGCGGGGACCCCATGCGAGCTGACGCTCGGCCCACAGGGCGAAGGTTGCCTCCAGACCGGCAAAAGCGAAGACAACCAGGAACAAGGTCACGGCCAAGGGTCTCAGATCGGCGCTGCCCAAGGCCATTTTGATTGGCGCGATCCAGCTCAACCGGCGTGGCGTCACGCTCATCAGATCTTCACGCAAGGTGACCAGTGCTAGCGTGGCAGCGACGACCGAGGTACCGGCAGCGACTAATGGCGGCAGGCTGAAATTCGCCGTATCACCGTTACCGGCCAGCGCCGCGCCGATGGCGGGACCGACAATAAAGCCGAAGCCCATGGCGGCGCCGAACAGGCCCATGCCCTTGGCCCGGTCTTCAGGCGTCGTGACGTCGGCTATATAGGCCTGGGCGGCGGCGATGTTGCCTGCCATGCCGCCAGCGAGCACGCGCGCGACGAACAGCATCGCCAGCGAACCGGCAAGGCCCATCACTAGATAACCCAGCGCCGCGCCGAAGGTGCTCAGCGCGATCACCCGGCGACGACCGTAACGGTCCGACAAGGCTCCCAGCAAGGGCGCCGCGACGAACTGCATGGCTGAATAAACCGCCATTAGAAGGGTCACGGCAAGCGGCGAGGCACCGAAATGCTCGGCATAAAACGGCAGCAACGGAATAATGATACCGAAGCCGACGAGGTCGATAAAGACTATGAACAACAAGACGGGCATGGGCACCTCTCTTACCGAATACGAGACAGCTTTCCAACCATCGGCGACACGAAGTGCTATAGTCGGCGCGCCAAAAAGAACCGGGAGGATACGGCGATGAAGCGATTGTGGTTTGGGGTGATGGCAGCGCTGCTGCTGGGCACGTCATCGGCGTGGTCGGAGACAGTTCTGAAAGTGGTGCCGCATGCGGACCTGAAGAACATCGATCCGATCTG
>JASLYQ010000018.1 GCA_030739735.1 Alphaproteobacteria bacterium
ATTCCCGCTACTGGCAAACCTGCCCCGCTATCTTCGCCTGCGGCACGCCACTCGAAAGCGATGTCGCCGCCGAGGCCTTGATGAGCCAGGATCTGGACAAGGCGCGCGCCTTGATCACCGAAGCAGGCTATGACGGCACGCCTGTGGTGATCTTGCAGCCCACCGATATCGCCATCCTCAACGCCGCCTCGCTTGTGACGGCCCAGCTGTTGCGCGAAGCGGGCATGGCCGTCGAACTGCAGGCGATGGACTGGAGCACGCTGACCTCGCGGCGCGCCATCAGCAAGCCGGTCGACGAAGGCGGCTGGAACTTGTTCCACACCTGGGCCATCACCGGCAACGTGATGGATCCGATCAGCAATGCGGTCATCGGCGCCGGCTGTCTCGACCGCGCCTGGTTCGGCTGGCCCTGCGATGCCGAGGTAGAGCGCTTGCGCGATGCCTTCGCGCGCGAGGGCGACGCAGGCGAGCGCATGCGCCTAGCAGAGATAATCCAGGAGCGCGCTTTCGAGATCGTCACTCACGCCACCATTGGCCAATGGCGCAACCCTGTCGCCTATCGCGATCACCTCCGAGGCCTGATCAAGGCGCCGGTGCAATTGTTCTGGAACATCGAGAGCGCGCGAAAACGTTGAGCCGCTGCGGTTGCTGCTGCCAGACAAACAAGCTCGGTACAGTCGATACTACCTACAATCTGCCACAAAAATCATATGGCGGCTCGCTACCGGACTCTGCCCAGCGATTATAAGCGCTACCTCCTCGGCACTAGCTGAGGATCTGCTCGACCCGCATGAGCGGTGCCTATTAGCGTCGCCGCCGCATTTAAAGGTTTCCCTGGAGCGACGAAACGCGCGCGGGAGGCACGTGCCAGACGCATGGCACTGCCCAAGCAAGGACTATGGCCGCACCGCGCCCTGTTGACTACACTCCGCCGCGGAGACAACAAGGCGGCAGTCCGCCACCTAGGGCAGAGAACCGAGATATGGATGGCAACGGTCTTGCCAAAGTAAGCCTGGAAGACAAGTACACGGCTGCCAGTGGGCGAGTGTTCCTGTCGGGCGTACAGGCTATGGTACGTCTGCCGATCATGCAGCGCGAGCGCGACCGCGCCCAAGGGCTCAACACTGCCGGGTTCATCTCCGGCTATCGCGGCTCGCCACTGGGTGGTTATGATGGCGCGCTGTGGCAGGCCGCCGCGCACTTGCGCGAGCACGATATTCTCTTCCAACCCGGTCTCAACGAGGATTTGGCGGCAACCGCGGTGTGGGGAACGCAACAGCTCGATTTTGTGCCGGGCCGTAAGGTCGATGGTGTGTTCGGCATCTGGTACGGCAAGGGCCCCGGCGTCGACCGCTCTGGCGATCCCTTCAAACACGCCAACTATGCCGGCACACACCCAAATGGCGGCGTGCTGTTGGTTTATGGCGACGACCACCCCGGCAAGTCCTCAACCATCGCCCACCAGTCCGACCAGGCGTTGGCGGCTAACAACATTCCCGTGCTCTACCCGGCCAATGTGCAGGAGTTGCTCGACCTCGGGCTCCACGGCATCGCCATGTCGCGCTTTGCCGGCACATTAACAGGCTTCAAGACCGTCAACGAGACCATCATCGCCACCGAGACCGCATCAGTCGATCCGGACCGCGTGAGTATTACCTTGCCCGACGATGCGCCGATGCCGGAAGGCGGTGTGCACATCCGCATGGAATACGATCCAATCGGTCAAGACCAGCGCCTGGCACGTTTCAAGCTGCCGCGTGCCCAGGCCTATGCGCGCGCTAACAAGCTCGACGGCGTGCGTTTCGGCGCGGACCGACCGACGCGCCTTGGCATCGTCACCGCCGGCAAGGCCTACCTCGATACCGTTGCCGGCTTGCGCTCCCTGGGCATCGATGACGCGGCGGCCAAGGCGCGCGGCATCGGCGTTTACAAGGTGGCCATGATCTGGCCGCTCGAGCCGGCAGGACTGAGGACTTTCGCCGCCGAGTGCGACGAACTCATGTTCGTTGAGGAGAAGCGGTCCTTCATGGAAGAGCAGGCGCGCGCCATACTCTACGACATGCCCGATCACCCGCGCATTACGGGCAAGACCGACAGCGCGGGCAATCCGCTGCTGCCCATCGACAATCAAATCGAGGCCGCGACGGTCGCAGACAAGGTCGCCGAGCGCATGCAGGCCTGCGATCTGATGGACGACGACTGCGAGGCCCGTTGGACGCGTCTGCGCAGCCGCATCGGGCGCAATCTTCCCGGCATTGGCGACAGTGCCGTACGCTCACCCTATTTCTGCTCCGGTTGTCCGCACAACACGTCGACGAAAACCCCAGATGGCTCGATGGCCATGGGCGGCATCGGCTGCCACGGCATGGCCGTGCTGGTGCCCGAACGTCGCACCATGCTGGGCACACACATGGGTGGTGAGGGCATCACCTGGACCGGCATGGCCCCGTTTACGGAGACCGGGCACATTTTCCAAAATCTGGGTGACGGTACCTACACCCATTCGGGTTCGCTAGCCGTGCGGGCGGCGGTTCAGTCCGGTGCCAACATCACCTACAAGATCCTCTACAACGATGCCGCCGCGATGACCGGCGGCCAGCCCGTCGAGGGCGGGCTCAGCGTCGTAGAGATTGCCGGGCAGATGCACGCGGAGGGGATCAAGGCTCTTGCCATCGTCTCAGACCAGCCAGAGAAGTTCCGCGGGCTTTGCGATCTGCCTGCCGGCGCACGCGTCTATCACCGCGACGAACTCGATGCCGTGCAGCGGCGCATGCGCGACATTGCCGGCACTACGGTCATCGTTTATGAGCAGACCTGCGCGGCGGAGAAGCGGCGTCGGCGCAAGCGAGGCGCTTTCCCCGACCCAAATAAGCGCGCCTTCATCAATACCCTGATATGCGAAGGTTGTGGTGACTGTTCAAGCAAGGCCAATTGCGTCTCGATCCATCCTGTCGAAACAACGTTCGGTCGCAAGCGCAAGATCGATCAGTCCAGCTGTAACAAGGATTATTCCTGTATCAAAGGCTTCTGCCCGGCTTTCGTCACGGTCGAGGGCGGTGATTTACGACGGCCCAATGTCGCCGAGCTGCCTGCCGGCGTGTTCGATGATCTGCCCGAGCCGGGCGGGTCAGCTCTCGATAAGGAGTGGGCTATGCTGGTCGCCGGCATAGGCGGTACCGGTGTGGTTACCATCTCGGCCGTTCTCGGCATGGCAGCTCATCTGGAAGGCAAAGGCGTCTCGATTTTCGACATGACCGGCCTCAGCCAAAAGAACGGGGCGGTTTACAGCCACCTGAAGATCGCCGCCGCGCCAGGCGTCGAAATCTCGCATGGGGTCGGTCTCGGCGAGGCCGACCTTCTGCTCGGCTGCGACTTGGTGGCAGCGGTCGCGCCTTCGGCCTTGCATGTGGTCGAGCCCGATCAGACCCAGGCCGTGGTAAATGCCAACGTGACACCCACACCCGCATTTCAACTTGCCCGTGATTTGTCGGTCGATGGCAGCCTTCTCGTGCAAGCCCTCACCGATCACGTCGGCGCCGGTCACGCCCACACGGTAGATGCCACGCGTATTGCGCTGGCGCTAACGGGCGATACCATCGGAGCCAATAGCTTCATGATCGGTTTTGCCTTGCAGCGCGGCTGTCTGCCGCTTTCCGTCGCAGCCATCGAGGAGGCCATTGCGGTGAATGGGGTTGCGGTGCCGTTCAACTTACTGGCCTTCCGCCTAGGGCGTCTGACCGCCGCCGAGCCCGAAGCTGTCACCGCCTTGATGGCGGACGCAACGGAGAATTCGGTTGCAGAAACCTTCGAAGAGACCGTTGCCAGACGCGTAGACTATCTGACGGACTATCAGGACGCCGGTTACGCTTCCCGCTATCGCGACCTGGTCGAAATGGCACAGCACGCGGAGTCGAAGCTTGGCAGTGACAGGACGGATTTTGCTGCCGCCGTAGCGCGATATGCCTTCAAGCTTATGGCCTATAAGGACGAATATGAGGTGGCTAGGCTGCATCGTGATCGCGGCTTTGCCGAGCAGTTAAAGCAGACATTCAGCGGCGACTACAGTATTCGCTACCACTTGGCCCCGCCCTTTTTCTCGCGCCGCAACCCGCATACTGGCTTGCAACGCAAGAGTGACTACGGCCCCTGGATGGCAGGCCTGATGAAGCTGTTGGCTGGCATGAAAGGATTGCGAGGTGGCCGCTTCGATCCCTTCGGCTGGACGGCGGAGCGTCGCACCGAGCGCCGTTTGCGAGATCAATACATCACGGACATCGAAACGATCTCGGCAATGCTATCCGTGGATTCACTTGCCACGGCAATTTCCCTAGCCGAGATCCCCGAACACATTCGCGGTTTCGGCTACGTCAAGGATGAGGCTATAAACACGGCGGCTAGCGAGCGCGAGCGCCTTCTCGCCGAGCTTGAAAAGACGTCATCACACGCACGCGCCGCGTAGACCACACACTAATCGGGGAGGATTACATGAAAGTCGGTGACGCCTTAGTGAGTATGCTGCGTATGGAGGGCATTACGCAGTGCTTTTGCTTTCCCTTCAGCCCGGTGATGGAGCCGATGTCCCGCGCGGGACTGCCAAGCATCGTCACGCGCCAGGAGCGCGTGGCCGGAAATATGGCCGACGGCGTCTCTCGCTCGACCAACGGGCAACAGATCGGCACCCTGACTGTCCAGGGGATGGCCGGATCGGAAAACGCATTTGCTGGCATCGCCCATGCCTATACGGATTCCGTGCCGATCCTTTTCCTTCCCGGCCATCCGGGGTTGCGCTATCTCGACACACCGACAATTTTTGACAGTGCAAGAAACTACGCGGCGACCGTCAAGATGTCGCAAAAGCTAATCGTGCCGGACCAATTACCCAACTATGTGCGGCGCTCGTTCACAGCCTTGCGCTCGGGACGGCCCGGCCCGGTAATGCTGGAGGTACCGAGCGACGTCTGCAACAGGGACTGGGAAGGTGAGATCGACTACACGCCCGTGCCGCGCCTACGCTCAGCCGCCGACCAGGGCGCCGTGGAGGAGGCTGCTGAACGCCTGCTAGCGAGCGACAGACCTTTGATCTGGGTCGGACAGGGCGTCCATTTTTCTGAAGCCTACGAAGCTTTGCAGGATGTGACCGAACTACTCGGCACGCCTGTAATGACGACGTTGCAAGGCAAGAGCGCATTCCCTGAGACCCACCCGTTGTCGGCCGGTATGGGCGGCCACACGGCCACAGCGATGGTGGTGGAAGAGCTCGACGCCTGCGACGCCCTACTCGCCGTCGGCACCAGCCTGAGCCACGCGCCTTTTACCCGGGTGGTACCGGACAACAAGACTATCGTCCATGCCACCGTGGACCCCAGCGACATTAACAAGGACTATGCCGCGACCACGGGTGTGATTGCTGACGCGAAGCTGTTCCTTGAGCAACTGGCGGTGGAGCTGCGCAAGCGCATTGGTGACGATGGGCTTGGCGAGAAGCGGGCTGCTACCGAGGCACGGCTCGCCAAGACGCGCACCGCCTGGCTAGCAGAGTTCGAGCCGCTATTCAGCGACGACTCAGAGCCCATCAATGGCTATCGCATGTTTCGCGAGCTGTGGGCGGGACTTGATCCCGACACAACCATGATCACCCATGAAGCAGGCGCCTCGCGCGATATCCAAAGCGTCTTCTATCAATCCACCACACCACGCTCCTATCTGGGCTGGGGGCAGTCGTCGCAACTCGGTTTCTCGCTCGGCCTCGCCATGGGTGCCAAGATCGCCAACCCGGATAAGACAGTGGTGAACGTCATGGGCGACGGCTCCATCGGCATGACGGGTATGGACCTCGAGACCGCGGCGCGCAACAACATCGGTACGCTGACGATAATCAAGCATGATTCCATCTTCAGCGGCTACGACCAGAACATTCCGGAATCCATCAAGCGTTTTGATTCCGCGACCCAGCACGGCGATTATGCGGAGTTGGCACGCGCTCTCGGCTGCCATGCTGAGACGGTCACCAAGCCGGCGGAAATCCGTCCCGCCCTGCAAAGGGCCTTAAATGCGACCGGCGAAGGCCAGCCCGCCGTACTCGACGTCATCACCGCTGAAACGCGCAAGCTATCCCACAAGAAGATACCGCCGGAGAGAAAACGCGGATGAGTGACACCGATCTTTGCTACACCTCTGCGACTGATCTTGCAGCGCTGATCCGCGATAAGAAGCTCTCCCCCGTCGAGTTGATGGAGGCGGTGCTCGCCCGCATTGAAGCGCATGAGCCAGCAATTAACGCCTTTGCGACGCTCACGGCAGACGCCGCCATGGAGGCGGCACGCAAGGCCGAGGCGGACGTGGCGAACGGAGTAGCCCTGGGGCCGTTACATGGTATCCCGGTAACCATCAAAGACCTTGTAGTCACCGAAGGCATCGCCACGGAGCGCGGCTCGTTCTCCCAAAAAGGCGTGGTCCCGGAAGTGGATGCGCCCTGTGTGACGCGCCTCAAGCAGGCCGGCAGCATAGTGCTCGGCAAGACCACCACGTCAGAATTTGGCTGGAAGGGGGTGAGCCAAAGCCCGTTGACAGGCATCACGTCGAATCCCTGGAAGATAGGTTACAACGCGGGCGCATCGTCAGCCGGTGCCGGAGCGGGGGCAGCAGCAGGTTTCGGTCCCTTGCACCAAGGCTCGGACGGTGCCGGGTCGATCCGCATGCCCTCTCACTTTTCCGGCATTTTTGGCCTCAAGCCGACCTATGGCCGCGTGCCGAACTGGCCCGTGCCCAACAACGACCAGACCACGCATATCGGTCCCATGACGCGCACCGTCGCCGATTCGGCCCTGATGCTGGAAGTCATGTCCGGTCCACATCCCTGGGACCACACCGCTCTGGAGTCTGCGCCTGAGCCCTATCTTCTGCGGCTCGACAGCGGCGTTACCAATCTCAGAGTGACATACAGTCCCGACCTCGGGCATGCGCGTGTAGACGACGAGGTTGCCGAGTTGGTAACCGCGGCCGTCAATGTCTTCGCCAACGATCTCGGTTGCCGGGTGGAGGAGGTGGAGCCGACTTTTGGACCTGATGGTCCTGAAATCATTCGCTTTCTTTGGTCGGCGCATGAGCAGGCCTTCGCGCCATTTCTTGATGCCCACAAAAACCGTATGGATCCTGGCTTGATCGGCTGCATCACGTCCGGCATGGGACACAGCATGGAAGACTATCTCGACATGCGACAACGCAAGCTCAGTTACGTCGAGGAGGTCCATCGCGCCTTCGAGCAATGCGATCTCATGCTGACCCCATCGGTCTCCGTTGCCGCCTTCCCCGCCGACCGCCTGCAGCCCGAGCATTGGCCGCAACATCCCTGGGATTGGATCAACTGGGCTGAGTTCTCCTATCCCTTCAACTTCAGCGGCAATCCGGCGGCCTCGGTGCCGTGCGGCTTTACAAAGGACGGCCTTCCCGTAGGTCTGCAAATCGTCGGCCGACGATTTGCAGATCTCACCGTGCTCCAGGCCGCAGCCGCCTTCGAGAATACATGCCCCTGGGCTGACAAGCGTCCACCGCTCTAAGAAGGAGCTGAGACCATGGCTATTCGCAGCATCGCCAAAATGGGGCATCCGATCTTGCGCCAAATCGCCGAGTCGGTCGAGGATCCGACCAGCCCGAAAATAGCCCGGCTTGCCGAGGATATGCGCGAGACCTTGGAGCATATCGGCGCCAGCGGCATAGCGGCGCCGCAAGTCTTCGTAAGTAAGCGCTTGGTTGTCTATAGAATGATCGCAGTGAGAATCCCGACCGGATCTAGCATAGAGCCCGTTGACTGGACCGTATTGGTGAACCCGATAATCACTCCATTAGCCGAAAAAACAGTTCCGGTATGGGAGCGCTGTCTCTCGATTCCGGGTCTGCATGGTAAGGTGCCACGCTATCCGCGCGTCTCCCTGTCCTACCAAACACTCTCTGGCAGCAGCGTGAGCGTGGAAGCACATAGCACCTGGGCAGCCTTGTTGCAGCATGAGTGCGATCACCTCGACGGACGGCTTTATCCATCGCGCATGGACGACATGTCTTTGTTGTGCTTCAACGATTCTCCGGGCGCGTTGGCGGAGGATGCGGCGACCCAACCTGATCAATTGGACCCGCTTTTTCTCGATCTCGTGACGCACTGGCCCGATCGCGAGCGCTGGCTCGCAACCGTAGCCAATTAATCAAGCGCCATCTTCCATGACTGTCACCAATAAGGAGAGAGCGGCCTCGGTGAACGCCCACATATTTACCTGGCGATCTGATTTTCCGGTCTCGATGGTAATCACCTTTTCGCTCGGACCGGACACGGCAATGCAGGCATAACCGGGTGCGTCGCCATAGCGACTGCCGGTCGGACCCGAGACACCCGTCTCGGCCAGGCCCCAGGTACTGCCAAGATGCTCGCGCATGGTCTGGGCAAGCCACAGAGCATAGGGCTCGGAAGCGCTTCTTACGCCATCCAGTGCCGAGCCCGGGTCCGGCAACAAGGCACCTCTCGCTGCCAACGTATAGACCACGCCGCCACCGAGAAAGTAAGCAGAGGCCCCCGGTATCGCCAGAAGCGAGCTGGAGATCAAGCCGCCGCTGGACGACTCGCTCACCGCGACGGTCTGTTCCGCGGCGATCAGCCGCGCCGCAACGGGCGCAGCGTAAGTAGTCAAGTCTATCATTCCCAACCCCTAGCGTTTCTCCGGCGAATGGTCAATTGTTCCATCGGGTCAATGCCATGAAACAGGTCGCCGGACCGCTAGCGGCGACCATGCTGGTACAGGCCATGGTCGCGATGGCGGTAAGTGTGTTGCCGGTGCTGTCGCCCGTGCTTGCCGACGCCTATGGCATTCGCTCCAGCTTGATCGGCATATACGCCTCGCTAGTCTTCACCGGTGCCATATTCTGCACCGCGCTCGGCGGTACACTGGTACGGCGCATCGGCCCGATCCGCTGCAGCCAAGCCTCCCTCATTGTCGCAGGAACGGCGCTGGCGATGAGCGCCAGCGGCCCGCTCATGGCAATCCTTGTCTTTGGCGTGGTGACCGGCATGGGCTATGGCCTAGCAACGCCGGCGGCGAGTCATATTCTTGCCCGCGTGACACCCGCTGAGCGACGTGGCATCGTATTCTCGGCAAAACAAAGTGCGGTTCCTATCGGCGGCCTACTCGCGGGTCTGCTCGCGCCCGTTCTCGCGACATTATTCGGATGGCAGACGTCCATTATCATACTTGCTACTATTGTTACAATATTTTCGTTAGTCATATATCCCTTACGCGCACAACTTGATGACGACCGCGACCCCACTGTGGCCATATCCCTGCGATCACCGTTGTCGACCATCATAGAGGCAGCACGAGAACCGGCGCTACGCGGGTTGACCTTGGCTGCTTTCACGTTCGCCGCGCTGCAATCGTCCATTTTTGCTATATTCACTGCTTATCTCGTTGATCGTGGCGGCCTCGATCTGATTACGGCAGGCTAGGCCTTTGCGACCTTGCAGACGGCCGGCGTAGTTGCCCGTTTGGCTTTGGGTTGGGTCAGTGACCATTGGCTCTTAGCACGTCGGCTGCTAGCCATTGTTGGCATCGGCATGACCGCCGTTTGCCTACTCGCAGCTCAGCTCAGCCCCTCTTGGCCGTTGCTAGGTGTTTTTGCGATGTCTGCCCTGGTGGGGTTCGTCGCAGCAGGCTGGCCAGGTGTCTACTTAGCCGAGATCGTGCGCTCCGTGCCCGCCGAGCGTGTCAGTGTGGCCACCGGCGGCACAGTAGCGTTCAGCTTTCTTGGCGTTGTCGTCGGCCCGGCGCTGTTTAGCACAATCGTCACTCTTTCAGGCAGTTACGGCCTCGCATTTGTGGCTTTCGGCATGGTGACCGCGGGCGTCGGTATCTGGCTTTGGCGGGGAGCGCGCTAAAGCGAAAGCGTCTCGCCCCTGGCAAGGCTCTCACGATATCGCCATTGATTGTAGTGGGCGAAAGAAGGCGTCGGTCTAGAGTTTCGAGGTTCGTGCTGACCGCTAAAAATGCTTACCAGAACTTTTCAGCTGCCGAATCGCGCATGCGGGCCTGGCGCCATTGTTGCCGCATGGTTTCTGCCGCACGAGCCTTGTCGCGCACAAGATCTACCATCTCCTGCGCCTCTTCCGCCGACATGTCGCGCTGAGAGCCGTCGGGATCAGCCTGGGCACCCTGGTCGTCCGGCGGCTGGCCTTGCGGGGCGGCTTTGCCTTGCTCGCCGGCTACATCACTATTCGCCTCGGCCTGTTCATCCTGGCTTTCCGATGGCTTGTCCCCCGCCTCTTCGTTGAAAAACTGGCCTTGACTTGCCGAAGTTGACTGGTTGCGTATCTCGGGATTGAGCTGTCTCAAGGCTCGTTGCTTCGATAGTTCGTCGAACAAGCGATCCGCAAGCTCGAGATTGTACATCGCATCAACCAGATCCGGATCGAGCGTCAGCGCATCTCGATAGCTCTGCATGGCCTCACGCACCGGTGCAACCGTGTCGCGAAAGGTTCGCATAGCATTTATAGCACGCTGATAATGCACATTACCCAAATTGTAGTAGATGCGAGCTGCCAACGGGTGTGAATCCGTTTCTAGCGCCCGCATGTATTCGGCAGTCGCCTGAGCCAAATCTCCCAGCTTGAAATAGGCATTGCCCTGGTTGAAGTGCAGCTCTGGCGAGCCCGGAAGATCCGCCAGAGCTATGGCATAGAGATCCGCCGCGTCACGATATCTCTCCTCCTCGAATGCCTGATTGGCCAACGGCACGGCATCATAGGGCGACTCGATGTCGACCCCTTGCGCAAACACAGATACCGGCAGCCATGACAGACCAAATATGACAGCGATAATCGCCACGCGCATTGATCAAGCCTCCCCGACAGGCGTCGGTCTTTCCCTAATTATCATTTCCAATGCCAGACACATGACCGCCACGATTACAAACCAGTGATAGCGATGGATCAAGGCCTCACTTGCCGAGGTCTCCAAATCGCGCTGCGCCTTACTGGAGATATGATCCATATAAAGACTGATGAAATCTACCGGGCCCGTGCGCACCCGCACATAAGCGCCGTCGCCCAACCGAGCTATATCCCGCAGCACCATCTCTTTCATCACGGATACCACGTCCTCACCTTCGAAGCGCAAATAGCTGCGCTGACCACTACTGCTCTCTATCGGGATGCGGGCGCCCCCACTGGCATCACCCACACCGACGGTATACACGCTGACCCCTTCATCCACAGCTGTTCTGGCAGCATCGATGGGACCGCTACCATGATCCTCACCGTCGCTGACGATAATGATATCCGTGTATGTAGGATCAATTGCACCAAAGCCATACAAGGTCTTCTGTATGGCGCTGCCAAGGGAACTGCCACGTCGATCGACGCTCTCAGGGCTCACCATATACAAACGATTGAGAAAGAAATCGTAATCGAGGGTAAGAGGACTCTGCAGACTAGCACGACCCGCGAAGGTAACTAGCGCGAGCCTGTTGCCGCCAAATTGGCGCATGGAATCGACAAAGGCCGTGACCCCGGCTTTGGCCGCCTCTAGGCGGTTGGGCTCCGAATCCTCCGCCAACATGCTCAAGCTAACATCGAGCAGTATGAAAATATCGCGACCGCGGCGCGACGTATCCTCAAGGTCTCGGCCCCATTGCGGCTGCATGAGAGCGGCGGCGAGAAAGCCAACAGCTGCAACGAAACAACTCGCCTTCGCAATGCGCCTTGACCAACTGTAGCTACCCACCAGACGCGACGCCAGGTTCAAAGTCACAAAGGTCGACATTGCTTGCCGCCTGCGTCGAAAGCCCCATAGATAGAGCCCTGCCAGGGTCGGTACCAACAATAATAAGGCAGCGAATTCTGCACGCGCGAGTATCATGCGCGCCTCACGGTAGGGCCCGCAAGCGTGTGTTTACCAGGACGCCCTCGAACACCAACAGGGCCAAAGCCGCAAAGAGCAATAAAGGATAGCCCTCTATGTAGCGTTGGTATTGCTCTGCAATGTTGGTGGATTTCTCTAGCCGATCGATCTCGGCATAGATCTCTTGCAAGGCCTTGCCGTCCGTCGCTCGGAAATATTGCCCGCCCGTCGTTGTCGCCATCTGGGTCAGCGTATGCTCGTCGATGAACACCTGAACAGGCGCCAATCTCGGCTCGGCGCCGTCACTATCACGGATAGGCGTCATGGCGGTACCACGCGTTCCCGTGCCTATGGTATAGACTTTGACGCCCAATGCGCTGGCCGCCACCGCCGCTTGGATCGGGTCGGTATTGCCGGCGTTGTTGCTGCCGTCCGTCAACAGCAGCAACACCTTGCTCTTTCCCCCGGCACGTTGCAGAACTTCCGCGCCCATGATGACGGCATCACCGATGGCGGTGCCATCCTCTTCGGGCAATTGCACGATGGTGACCTCTTCCAGAGCACCAAGCAAAGCGTCATGGTCGAGCGTAAGAGGACTCAAATTATCGCTGAAGCGAGCGAAAGTGACCATGCCGATCATGTCGCCCTCGCGGCCATGTGGGGTGTCGTCGTCATTAACTACGGCGCCGGCCTCTTCTCCCATGACAAAAGCACGAAAGGTCTCCTTTACCACATCAAGACGGTTGGCTGGCTCGTCGCCGATCTGAAGATCTAGCGCGGCCATGCTGCTGGAAATATCAACCACTATGACGATGCCGATACCATCACGATAGATACGCGTGACCTGCTGTCCCCATTGCGGGCGGGCCAACGCGACAATGCAGAAAATAAGCGCGAGCAGCCTGAGATAGGGTAGTGCCACGCGCACCCGCATCATGAATGTCGGGGGCAGTGCGGCGAGTTCGCCCACCGCCGGATAATCGACCGTCGCTTGACGTCCAAATCGCCGCCAGGAATAGAAGAGCAACGGCACCAGGAGCAAAAGCAACAGCATGAATGGGCTCTCCAGCCTCATGCTGATCGGTTCTCCTCGGCTCCTTGCCCGGTCATCGCCCTTCTCCAAGGCGGCGCTCGCGCCGGCGAAAGAATCGCATCAACGGGCGGATATAGGTCTCGTCCGTATGCACGTCAATCGAATCGAGACCCATCGAGCGGAACATGCGCCGTCTGTCCTCAGCGGCCTTGCGGCGGGACCCGTTGAAATGGGCGCGCACCGCGGCGCTATCGGTATCTACCAGAACTTCCTGGCCGCTTTCCAGGTCATGTAGGCGCATGAATCCGACAGCGGGAAGCTCCATATCACGACGATCGACCAGGCATACGGGAATCACGTCGTGCCGCTTATGTAGTAGGCGCAATGGCTTGTCGAAGGAGTCGCCAAAGAAGTCAGAAATGACGAAGACTACGGCGCGCCGGTGGGTCACCGTATGGAGATATTCCATGGCCCCGCCAATATCGGTACCCTTGCTCTCAGGCTTAAACGTTAATAGCTCTCGAATCAGTCGAAGTGCCCGATTCTTGCCCTTCTGTGGCGCAATGAAGCGCTCTACCTTGTCGGTAAATAGGGCCAACCCTACCTTATCGTTATTGGTGATGGCACTGAGCGCGATCACAGCGCTTAGCTCAGTCGCGATCTCGCTCTTGAGACGAGACACCGTGCCGAATTGTCCAGATGCGCTCATGTCGACGAGCAACATGACCGTTAGCTCTCGTTCCTCGACATATTGCTTGACGAAAGGTTGGCCGACACGTGCGGTTACGTTCCAGTCTATCGTGCGGATATCGTCGCCTGGCATATATTCGCGCACCTCGGCGAACTCGATCCCGCAACCCTTGAACACACTGTGGTATTCGCCAGCAAATATGCCGTCGACTAGCCGCCGCGTGCGGATGTGGACCTGGCGAACCTGCCTGAAAACCTCGACCGGCAACATGGCGGATTAACCCGGATTGTGGCCTAAGGGACGGGCAAACGATCGAAGATCTGCTGAATCAAGTCCTCGCCGGTAATATCGGCAGCTTCCGCCTCGTATGTGATCAGGACACGGTGACGCAAAATGTCGGCGCCGATCGACTTGATGTCCTGGGGTGTCACATAGCCACGCCCATTGATGAAGGCATAGGCCTTGCTGGCCAGGGCCAAATAAATCGAGGCACGCGGCGAAGCACCGAAATCGATATAGGGGCCAATATCCAGCCCGTGGGCGCTTGGCTCGCGCGTCGCATGAACCACATCGACGATATAGCTCTTAATCTTGTCATCGATGTAAACCTGATCGACTACCTTGCGCGCCTCAATGATGGCCTCAGTTTCGACAACAGGCTCAAGCGGGGCCTCCTTCGCCGTTGTCGCCATGCGCTCAAGGATCTCCAACTCCTCGTCGCGCGCCGGATATCCAATTTTCAGCTTGAGCATAAAGCGATCGACCTGCGCTTCCGGCAGCGGATAAGTTCCCTCCTGCTCGAGTGGGTTCTGCGTCGCCAAGACCAGGAACGGCTGCGGCAGCGCAAACGTATCCTCGCCGATAGTCACCTGATTCTCCTGCATTGCCTCGAGCAGAGCGCTCTGCACCTTGGCAGGTGCGCGGTTGATCTCATCAGCCAACACCAGATTGGCGAAGACCGGTCCCTTGCGCACGGTGAACTCACCCGACTGCGGTTGATAAATCAGCGTGCCCATCAAATCCGCCGGCAGCAGATCAGGCGTAAACTGTATGCGCTGATAGTCCGCGTGAAGCGCCTGAGCCAAGGCCACGGCGGCCCGCGTCTTGGCGAGGCCCGGCGCACCCTCTATGAGAACGTGACCATTGGCCAGCAGGCCCACCACAAGGCGTTCCAGCATATATTTTTGTCCGACGATCGAGCGCTCAAGCGCCTGCATAACATCGTCGACGAACCCGCCCTGACTTTCCACGAGGGCGTTGATTTCGTGCACATCCAACGGCATCTTTGCTTTCGAGCCTTTCTAGATCCGACCTACAGCGCGTGCACATATAGCACAGCGACTAGCAGTCTCAACAGCGCAGGTGAATATTGGTCTACCCGTCCTTGCCGATCACCGGGTCGATACGTTGAGGTAGCATCAGCAACCACGGTGCTCCCACGGACGAGGCACGAAAATGTTTTCCAGCAGCGGGAATAACACTCCTGTCATGATCGCACCTTCGCCGGCTGTTCTCGCGCAGCCAATCAACCGCGACTGTGACGATGTGATTGCGCCACTGCGCCTTAATGCTGATGTTGCTAGCAGCAACCTAGGCCTCGGCCAGCAACGCAGTTACCAGCGCGATAGGAGAAAGGAAGATCCATAATATAAGTGGCAGGTTAGCCATGGATCATGGCCGAAACTCAGGAGAAATTAGCGCACTTTTCGACGCGCCCATGCCGACAGGTAGTCAATGGCAAGAATCGTCGTGCCAACCACCAGGACCAACGCCGCCGCCTGATCGTATTGGAACAACCCCATGGTGGTCTTTATCTCGAAGCCTATACCACCGGCACCAACTAGGCCAAGGATTGCCGCCATGCGCACATTACGGTCAAGAATGAATATCGTATAGCCGACCGTCTCCTGCAGCACCGAAGGCCAGCCGGCCCACATCACGGTTTGCAGAAAACCGGCGCCGCTGGCACGCACTGCCTCATAGGCCCCGGGATCGACGCGCTCGAGATTCTCGGCGAAGACCTTACCCAGAAATCCGGTTACATGCATGCCAATAGCCAAGACGCCCGGCAAGGGACCAAGCCCCATAGCCGCCACGAACAGCATCGCAAACAAGAGATCCGGCATAGCGCGAAGGAAGTTCAGCAACTCGCGGGCAACGCGGTATATCAGCGGATGGGGAGACAAATTGCGGGCGGCGAACGGTGCGATGACGAAGGCGCCGAGAAAAGCGAGTGCCGTCCCCCACAGCCCCATAGCTACCGTTTCACCCATCAACATCAGATAGCGGCTAAGACGGCTAAAATCCGGTGTTTCGAAACGCCCAAGAAACTCGCCCATGTCCGCGGCTCCCCAGGCAAGCGCGCGAAAATCAATCTCAAGATCACGAGTGACCACAACGAACAACGCAGCGAGCGCCGCCAACCATAATGGAAAGGCGTTGACGCGCTTGCGCGGTAGGGGTGACAGGTCTCTCATATCACTCTCGCTCGTATGCGGTCGGAGAGTCGGTCTAGGATCGTGACCGCCAAGTAAATGGCGAGCAAGATAAGCGCCAGCCGGTCATAGCGAAACAGCCGCATGGCCATGGTCATGTCATAGCCAATGCCACCGGCACCCACGATCCCAAGCACGGTGGCGGCACGCACATTGTGCTCGAATACGTAGAACGTGACCGCAATGAAATCTGGCCAAGCCTGCGGCATCAAGGCATAGAAGCGCACTTGCATGCGATTTGCGCCATGCACCACGACACCCTCCACCGCCGCATCTGGCACGGCCTCTATGGCCTCGGCTAGAAATTTACCGAGGTAACCGATGCTGACCAAAGCAATAGCGGCCACGCCCGGCAGGGGTCCCAAGCCGACCGCCGTCACGAAGAACAGTGCCCACATCAACTCTGGTAATGAGCGAATGGTTGTCATTATTGCCCGTATCGTGTGGGAAACCGCCGGGTGCGGTGCCGAGTTGCGTGCGGCCAGCAAGCCGAGAGGCAAACTCATCACAACAGCAAGCGCGGTACCGAGAAAAGCCATCTCGACCGTCTCAAGCATCTTCGAGGCCACGGTGGGCGCATATTCCCAATCGGGGGTGGCGATGATATTGCCGACATACTCGAACAAACGCCCGAGGGAGGCCAAGAACCCACCTCTACCCAACTCCAGCATCGACAGTGCAGCGGTCAGCACGACGCAGATGCCGACGGCCCCCAGCACCACGGCGCGCGACGGCAAACCGCTAGCCGTGGGCCAAGCCATTGCTGCCATTCCGGCGTCCGTAAATGGTCTCGAGGACTGCATCGGATAGCGCCTCTGGCGTACCATCGAAGACGACACGGCCATCATTCAGCCCGATGATCCGCTCAGCATAGCGTCGCGCGTAGTCGACCTGGTGCAAGCTAACGACCATGGTGATCCCCTGTTTCTGAATTTCGCTCAGTAAATCCAGAATCTCCTCGCTGATCGCCGGGTCGAGGCTAGCGACGGGCTCGTCCGCCAGCATGATGGAGGGCTCCTGGGCGAGCGCACGGGCTATACCCACCCGCTGCTGCTGCCCCCCGGAAAGGCGATCGGCGCGGTCCCATGCCCGATCAGTCAGGCCCACCCTGTCAAGTGCCCGCCTAGCCACGCCCAGATCGTCCTTGCGCATCAGGTAGATTAGGCTAGCCAAGGTGGACCTCTTACCGAGGCGCCCACACAGCACGTTCGTCATGACGTTGAGCCGGCCAACCAAATTGAAGTGCTGGAAGACCATGGCAACGTGTGAGCGAATGGAGCGCAAGCTACGCTTCTCAACAGACCGACCCTCAACGATGGTTCTGCCCGCACTCGGTGTCTCGAGCCCGTTAATGCAACGCAGCAGTGTCGACTTGCCGGCGCCACTGGGTCCCAGCACGACGACGAAGCTGCCCGCCTCTATGACAAGATCGACCCCAGCCAGTGCCTCAACGCCGTTGGCAAAGCGCTTAGCCAGCCCGGCGATCTCGATCGCCGGCTCAGTCGAGGAGTTGCTCGTCGGCAATGCCAAGCTCGATCACCATATCGCGTATCACAGAATAATCGGCCGGGTCCGCACGCTCGAAATGCGCCGAGCCTACAAGCCCCGAAATGTCCGTATGATTATGAGCATCGAGGAAGGCCTCGACGAGCCAGGCCTTCTTCGCGTCGGACAGGTCACCGCGATAGGCCAAGGGTGCACCAGGCAAGGCGTCCGAGGTGAGCAGAATTCGGTTGCTCTCGGCCGTGATCAAGCCGGCGTCGAGCATGCGCTCATAGATCATGTCGGCGCCCGCAGCAGCATCGACTGTACCGTTTTTCACGGCGAGTTGAGCGGCATCATGGGTTCCGGCCCAGATGACGCGGTCGAAGAACTCTTCCGGCATCAGGCCTGTCAGACTCTTTACTACGAAGGTCGGCATCAAGCCGCCACTGGTCGAAGCGGGATCGACGAAGGCGATGGTGCCGCCACGCAGATCCTCCAGGCTTTTCGCCGTCGAATCTTCGGGCACGGTGATGATACTGTGATACTTGGCACTGCCACCGGGACGAACGCCAATGGCAAAGGCCTCAGCCCCTGCCTCGCGCTCAGCTAGATAGTAGGACATGGGCCCGTACCAGGCTATGTCGATACGGGACTTCCGCATGGCCTCGATAATGCCGGTGTAATCGGTCGCAGTGTAAACTCGCACTTTGGAGCCCAGACGGCGCTCCAGATAAGCGCGCATGGGTTCGAACGCCTCGACCATCTCCTCATTATTCTCAGCCGGAATAAGGCCGATCGAGAGGCTATCTGCGCGCGCTTCGACGGCAGCAATCATGGCTAGCATCAGCCCGACAAGCCGTATCATTCGCATCACCATCTTTCTCCGCAGCAATCCTTATTACGCGACCCGCACGCCACGCCGCCAGACACTGCGCACCACAGGCACATCGCCGACCAGACGCACACGCACCAGATCGGCCGCCAGCCGTGGTGCGATCTCGCCCCGATCGTCCAGGCCCACAGCACGCGCCGGCGTGCGGCTCACTGTGGCCACGGCACTGGCCAAGTCCACGCCGAGTTCGCTATGCAGCACGAAGGCGCCATAGAGCAGGCTCGACGGCATATAATCGGAAGAGAGAATATCAATCAGGCCCTGGCGACCCAAGTCTCTCGCGGAAACATTGCCCGAGTGCGATTCCCCGCGTACCAAATTGGGGGCACCAACGATCACGTTGATCCCCGCCTCGGACGCCGCCATCGCAGCTACCCGCGTGGTTGGAAACTCGGCTAGGCAAACGCCAAGCACCTTCGCCTCAGCAACATGTTCGGAGGTCGCATCGTCATGGCTCGCGAGCGGCAGCTCGTGCTCACGACAGTGGGCGGCAATACGTTCCCGGTTGGGCCAGGCTACCTGGCCGGCCACCGCATCTTGGTGCGCGATGAAGGCATCGATCTCCGCGTCGCTCACATGCCACTTCTCTTTGTAATACGCCCGGTAATGCGCGATATTCTGGAATTGCCGTTGACCGGGCGTATGGTCCATAAGCGAGATCAGCCCCACTAGCGCGTGGCTCTCAAACGGCTCGAAAAGATCAGTCAACGTCTCACAGGCAACCTCGCAGCGTACATGCAGGCGATGCTCTGCCCGCAACATGCCACCGTCCTGCGCCTGGCCCAGCGTATTCGCCATGTCTGTCAGGTCTCGGCGGCGGGTACTGTCCACGTGGATATCACCGACAAAGAGGGCGTCGAAAACGGTCGTAATACCGGCCGCGGTTACCTGGTTATCGTGTGAGAGCGTCGCGGCCAGAGACGGCCAGCGAACGCCGGGGCGTGGCACGAAGTGGTGCTCCAGATTGTCTGTGTGCAGTTCCACCAGACCCGGCAGTAAAAAGTCACCTTCGAGATCGAACGCCGAGGACAACGCACTTTTGCCTTCGTCGACCGACGCAAGCGTTCCGCCGCACAGCGCGACGCTACCGGCTATCACATCATCGCGAGCGACCACGCGGGCATTAGTCAATACGGTTTCAACAGTCATGGGCGCAATGCAAGGATTTCCGCTATGCCGCGGGAGTAACACAGGATGCGGAGTATACAGCGCCGCGGCGCAAGTTTGTCGTGTTCAGCTGCTATCAGCTTACAATGATGATGCCCCACCTCAAGATATGCAAGCAACAGCGGCATAGAGATCACGGCCAGCCAGTGGTGTAGTCGGCTTATCCCTTAGCCGCCACATCGAGGCGCACTACCACACCATCAAGGTCCGTCTTGGGCGCCGGGTAGCGCTCCATCACCGCCGGATCATGGCCGGGTATGATATGCTGCATGGACTCCGCGAGCCCGCGCATTTTATCGAAACCGTCGATCATTTCCCTTACATTGAAAACGATCGGAAACGGCGAGTTGGTTTCGAAGTTTTCGTAAAAATGTGTAGCATCGGACGCCAGGACGAGCCAGCCCCGCGCCGTACGCACGCGCACGCATTGTATACCCATCGTATGGCCACCTATATGATGTACCGAGATGCCCGGCGCCAGCTCGTCATCGCCATCGTGGAAGGCAACACGACCTTCATAGACACGCTGAATCATGTCGGTCACATGATGCACGGAATAGGGCTTTCCGAAGAACGGATTCCGCATGTAGCGACCAGTGGCATAAGCCATTTCTAGATCCTGAAGATGGAACCTGGCATTGGGAAAATCGCCGCAGGTTCCGGCATGATCATAGTGTAAATGCGTTACCACCACGTCCTCGACTGCCGCCGAGTCTATACCCAGCATGGCCAGCCCCTCGCGCGGCAACCGAATCACCTTGCGCCCGCGTAGCGCCGCTTCCTTGGGGTCGAATCCCGTATCTACGATAATGGTGCGGTCCTGATTGGTGATGGCCCAGACGAAATAATCGAGCGGCATGTCACAATCATGCTTGTCGGTCATGATGAAGTTCTCGCGGCGCGACCGCCCGTCGTGACAGCCATAGCGCACTGCAAAAACTTCATAGGTATCGGACTCGCTCATCCGCCCACTCCTCTGTTATTGGCCGCCATAGACTTGGCCGGGCAACCAGGTGATCAGCCCGGGGAAGATCATGCACAACGTCAGGCCGATCATCTGGATGGCAAGGAACGGCAGTGCCGCCATGTAGATGTTGGCCATGGGAATGCGTGGCGGCGCAACACCCCGCAGATAGAACAGCGCATAGCCGAAGGGCGGCGACAAAAATGACATCTGCATGTTCACCAGATAGAGCACTCCGAACCACAACGGATCGAAGCCCAGACCCTTGATAATCGGCACGAAAATGGGAACGCAAAGAAGCAGGATACCAACCCAGTCGAGAAACATACCGAGCAGAATCAATATGATCTGCATGAGGATGAGGACACCCCAGCGACCAAGCCCGGTGCCTTCCAGCGCCGAGGTGACGAACTCCTGCCCGCCTTGGAGCACGTAGAGACCGACGAAGACCGTCGCGCCGAACATGATCCAAAGCACCATCGAGGTTGCCTTGAGGGTCGTCAGGCAGGCCTCGCGTACGGTCAACCAGTCGAGCCGGCGATGCAGTGCCGCAACAACGAAGGAGCCGAAGGTGCCGAGCCCTGCCGCCTCAACCGGTGTCGCCACGCCGGTGAATATTACGCCGAGCACCAGCACGATCAGCACCACAGGTGCGGTCATGGTGCTGGCCAGCCTGAGCTTCTCGCGGAAATCGAGGCGCTCCTCTACCGGGATTGCAGGCCCCAGTTCGGGCTGCAGCCAGCAGCGCAGCGAAACGTAGCCGATATACATGCCCGACAGCATCAGGCCTGGGATGACCGAACCGACGAACAGCTCGCCCACCGACTGCTCCGCCACCACCGCGTAGATGATGGCGAGAATGCTTGGTGGGATAAGAATACCTAACGTCCCGCCCGCCATGATCGCGCCCATTGCGATCTTGTCGTCGTAATTACGCTGCAACATCGCCGGCAAGGCGATTATGCCCATGGTGACGACCGCGGCACCGATGATGCCAACCATCGCCGCCAACAAGGTCGAGGCGAAGATGGTGGCGCTAGCGAGACCTCCGCGAACACCGCCGAGCAGCTTGTAAATGACGTCGAACATCTCGCCGATAAGTCCAGCGCGTTCGAGCATTGCTGCCATGAAGATGAATAAGGGGATGGCGGACAATTGATAATCCGTCATCAAGGGAAAAACGCGCGAGGGCACCATATTGAGCATGCGCGCGTCGTTGAGCAGAAACAGGAAAATGCAGGCGAGGCCGCCGGTGACGAAGGAGAGCGGCAAGCCCGCCATCAACAAAACGAGCAGGCTGCCAAACATGAGCAACGTCAGCCAGCCAATGGGAATCTCCAGGCCCATGGCTCAGGCCTCCGCCCGCATGGCGAGCTGCAGGTCGGCCAGCATTTTAGCTAGTCCCTGTAGCAGGATTAGTGCCGCACCGAGAACGATGGTGATCTTGACCGGCCAATACTGGATCGCCCATTCGGTAAACGAGACCTCGCCCACCTCGAACGAGTCCATCATGAAGGTCCAGCCGGTGACCAGAAGCGTACCGGCAAAGACAAAAAAGAAAACCGAGGTCATGAGATCCGTGATCGCTTTTCCGCGTACGGATAAGCGGGCATAAAATACATCCACACGGACATGGGAATCGGCCATGTAGGCATAGGCGCCGGAGATGAGATATTGCATACCAAACATTAGGAACATACCCTCATGCACCCAGTTGGTCGGCGAATTGAAGATGTAGCGGGCGATGACTTCGTAGTAATAGGCGAAGACCGCGATTACCGACCAATAGGCCACGAACTCCCCCGACAGTCGGGTAACTGCCTCCAATATTCCAGCCAGCCCGTGGTGGGAATTGGGTGGCAGTCCTTCGTCGGTCACCTCGCCGGGAGGTGCGACCTCGCCCTCGACAGCACGGCAGCGCCGCACCATGCCCGGCAGCAGCACCGCATCGAGCAACAGAAACAAGGCGACAGCGATCGCAACATAGAGCGCAGCTGTCGACCATAGCCGCATCCCAGCCTCGGCTGCCGCAAGGCTCTCCTGCGCCTCGACGAGGCCCTCCCGCGCCGAGACGAGCGCCACCTCAGCGCCCTCGCGGCCATCGGCGACATCGAGCTCTCCATATTCCACGTCATATTGGGCAACCTGCACATCGGAATCGGCGATGGAGCGCAGCTCTCGAGCATCACGGATCTCGCCGTTGGCGTAGATGATGGCAGCAAGCAACGGCAGGAACATCACCCCGCGCCAGTCGCGCACGTAGAAGCGATGGGCACCAATAAAGCCCGCCGTGACCAGCAACAGATAGCCTATCGGCAGCGAGACATGCGTGAGTGGACCGCGCGCACCCTGCCACTTGACCAGCGCCATCGCAGAGAGCGGAAAGACGATCAGGCCCGCCCAATAGAGCCAGTGGGGCAGGACAAATTGCAGGTCAGGCATTCTTGTTGATCCGAGCACCTAGCTCCACTTGAGCTCCTGGCCTGCCACAGCGTCTGGCGTAACGTAGCCGAGGCTGCCAGACATCATGTAGTCAAGCTGGATCTTGAACACCCGTGCCGCACTCTCGTCTTTGTTGGCCCAGTTGAACCAGCGCGGGATCGCGACCTTGGTGAAGGCCTCGACATCGCGTTCGGACAGGCGCGTGACGCGTGTGCCGGCCTCGGCGAACTTGCCCCAGGCCTCCTGGTCTGCCTTCTGGATGGCGGCGTGGTGGAGATCGGAATAGACGTGCACCTCCATCTCCACGAACTGCTTCATCTCGGGCGACAAGGCTTGCCAGGAGCGATCACCAACAGTCAGGTCCATCAAATCGACGGGCTGGTAGAGCGACATGAAACCGGGTGGGCCCATGGAGATAAAGCGCGTGACCTGGTGGAAACCGAGCGCATAGTTGACCGCCGGGCCAACATAGTCGGCAACGTCAATAGTGCCCTTCTCCAACGCTGGGAAAATGTCCGAGCCTGGCATCAACGTGGTCTTGGCGCCGATATCCTGGAAGATTTCCGCCACCATGCCGCCGGGCAAGCGCATCTTGCGCCCCTTGAAATCCTCGATCGAGCGGATCGGCACTTTGGAGTGAATGATATTAGGGCCGTGATGGATGGGCCCAACATAGTACATGCCCTGTTTAGCGAACAGCTCACGAGCCATCTCCAGCCCGCCAAGGCCGTAGTAAAACACGTCCCATTCGTGCGGGTTGCGCAGACCCGCAGGATACGAGGTCAGAAACACGGAAGCCGGCATGCGCCCGGCCCAGTAAATGGTGAATGGGTTCATGGCATCGAGCACGCCGTTCTTCACCGCATCGAAGAGCTGGAAATCGCCAACCACGTCCTTGGCGCCAAAGCCCTGGAACGCCAGCTCGCCACCGGTCTTCTCGACAATGGTGGCGCACCAGTCCTTGAAAATCTGCAGGCCGATGCCGCCGGGCCAGGAGGTCTGCACCTTCCACGTCGAGCCCTCCGCCTTGGCAGTGCCGATATACGGCGCGCCGAGCTGGCTCGTCGCCGCCAGGACTGCCGCACTGCCGCCGGTGACTAGCGCTGCCTGTAGCATGCGTCGGCGCGTGGTCGCCGCGGCCTTGGCCGCGCGTTGGCTGCGATTGCTCATTTTGATCCCTCCCGTTTTGCTCCAAGCGACATGGTATATCATCGGCAGCGTTGACACACGAAAGGCCAACCATGCATCCGGGCATACATGCCGAGAGCGATCCCGACAAGCCGGCGTTGATCATGGCAGGGACGGGGCACACCGTGACTTTCGGCGATTTCGAGGCACTGTCACGGCGCTGCGCCCAACTTTTTCGTAGCCGCGGTTTGCGTCCTGGCAACGCCATCGCAATGTGTTTGGAGAACCAGCCCTGGTTTCTCCCGCTCTGCTGGGGCGCCCACCGCGCCGGGCTGACCTATACCTGCCTCGCCACGCATCTCGGCAGCGACGAAGCGGCGTATATCGTCAGCGATTGCGGCGCCAGTCTGTATGTCGGGTCCGCCGCCAAGGCCGATGTTGCGAAGGCCCTTCACGCCACCTCACCAGGACCCCGGTACTGGCTGATGCTTGACGGCGCAAGCGACGGGTTCGAGTCACTCGAGGCGGCGGTCGAGGGACAGTCCGCCGAGCCCCTCGCCGATGAGAGCGAGGGCGCCGACATGCTCTACTCGTCGGGCACAACGGGGCGGCCCAAAGGAGTGGAGGTGATGCTCTCGGGCGATCCTCTTGGTACCGTCGATCCGCGCTGGGAGGCTCTTGGTGCGCTTTACGGCATGGCGCCGGAATCGGTTTATCTCTCACCGGCACCGCTCTATCACGCAGCGCCGTTGCGCTTTTGTCTCGGCTTCCTGCGCCGTGGCGCGACGCTGGTGATCATGGAGCGCTTCGATGCGGAAGAGGCGCTTGCCACCATCGCCCGCTACAAGGTCAGCCACAGCCAGTGGGTGCCAACCATGTTCGTGCGCATGCTTAAGCTCCCTCCGGAAACGCGCGCGGCCTACGACCTCTCAAGCCTCAAGATCGCCATTCATGCCGCCGCCCCCTGCCCGATCCCCGTGAAGGAGCAGATGATCGACTGGTGGGGGCCGATCCTGCACGAATATTATGCCGGCACCGAGGGCAACGGCATCACCGTCATCGACAGCGCCGCCTGGCTCGAGCACAAGGGTTCGGTCGGGCGCTCGGCGGCCGGTGAGGTACACATCTGCGACGAGGACGGCAACGAGCTGTCGGCAGGCGAGACGGGCGTGGTTTATTTCGGCGGCGGCAATGACTTCGCCTATCACAACGACCCCGAGAAGACCGCCCGCGCCCACCATGCCGAGGGCTGGACGACGCTCGGCGATGTCGGGCATGTGGATGACGAGGGTTATCTCTATCTCACTGACCGCCTTGCCCACACCATCATCTCAGGCGGCGTCAACATTTACCCTCAGGAGGTAGAGAACCTGCTGGTGACCCACCCGTCGGTGCTGGATGCCGCGGTCTTCGGCATTCCCCATGCCGAGCTCGGCGAGCAGGTGCATGCGGTGGTGCAGCTCGTGTCCGGTGCCACGGCATCCAAGGCCGAGTTGCTAGCCTTCTGCCGCGATCATCTCTCGCATGTGAAATGTCCGCATAGCCTAGACTTCAGCAAGGAATTGCCGCGTCAGCCCAACGGCAAGCTATACAAGCGCCTGCTCAAAGAGCCTTACTGGCGCTAGGACACCTTCCGACCATACGCGATCCATTTGACCGGGATGATGTTTACCCTTGGTTAAGAGTGCACCACGCCATCGTGTGACCCCACGTCAGGCGGCGTGCAACGCGACCGACGGTAAAAAGCACCAAACCTGCGGTGGAGCGCCTTGTCGCGTTGGATGCGTTGGGTCGCCTGCCCGATGTTCCCGCATCACGCGGTGCAGAGCGCCTACCCAGCATGGCGATCCGGGCCATCAAATGATCGCGTTTGGTCGAAAAGTGCCCCAGCACCGTGCAGGATGCCGATCCGCCGGGCGCCCCAGGCGGATAGTAACACGCCGCCGGTAAAGGCCACGACGCCGACATGAATGTCGGCGCTATCGAGCAGACGACCGTCAACCACCAGTACCATTAGCGCAATCACGAACACATCCAGCATCGACCATTTCGACAGGCTGGCGAGAGTGCCCGCGAACTTTACCGAGCGCTGGCTACCACGCGGGCTCAGAAACCACAGGGCTAAGCAGACACCGACCTTACTGATGGGAAAAACGATGGTGAAGGCAAAAGTGACGAGAAACAGGAACCAGTCCCCGGCCACAAGAAAGCTGTAGACGCCCTCGGCCAGCGAATATTCCTCGGACAGGAACAGCCGGCGCACGGTCACGGCCGGCAGGAATAGCCCGGCACAGACCAACAGCGCCGACAGCCCAAGCCACACACCCATCCAGCGATCGGCGCCCGTGCTGCTGCTCGCCAAGGTCTCCAGCTTATTCTCGCCCGCTTCCATGCCTCGCAGTGTAGCGCAATCCGCCGCCACAAAGATAAAGGGTCCGCGAGAGTATCGCCGTTACGGCGCCGTACCGATTTTCGCGAAGGTGAAGCAATCTATGCCAACAGCCTTAAGCTGCATGCATAACACCACCTTACAACGAATTTAGAAAGGCGAGCACAGCATCCCGCTCACGTTTTGGCATTGCCGCGAAAGCATCTCGCGCCACCTGTCCTTCGCCACCATGCCAAAGAATGGCCTCCGTCAGATCGCGCGCCCGACCATCGTGCAGAAAAAACGTGTGGCCACTGACCGCTTCGGTGAGACCTATGCCCCACAGCGGTGGTGTGCGCCATTCCCTCCCGCTCGCCTCACCCTCGGGCCGTCCGTCCGCCAGGCCGTCACCCATATCGTGCAGCAGAAGGTCGCTGTAAGGCCAGATAAGCTGGCCGCCAAGCGCGGGCACCGCGTAGTCATTGCGAGTGGCAAACTTCGGGGTATGACAACCAGTACAGCCAGCAACATAGAAAAGCCGCTTGCCCGCGAGCACATTAGTCGCATCGACATCGCGTCGGGCGGGCACTGCGAGATTGCGGGCGTAGAACAAGACGAACTCCATGATCTCGGACGGGGCTTCAAAACCACCATGCTTTGGAGAGTCGCCGTGCGGGCCTGTACGGCAATCCGTCTGTACCTCCGTGCAGTCGCCCCAGGGGTCCTGCACCAAGGGGTTGGAGATGCCTATATCCCCCGCAAACGCACTCGCTCCCTGCTCGGCAAGGCTTGGCTGGCCGGCCTTCCAGCCGAAGCGGCCCAGAACGAACTTACCCTGCTCGGCGCTCCACACCCGGTTGGGCCGACCGCTGATGCCGTCCCCATCGACATCGTCGGGGTCAGTGTGGGCAAGGATGTCAACTTCCGCGATGGCTTCAAGGAGCCCTAGGCCAATCATCGGCGGCGCCACACGCGGGCTCAGCATGACGTCAGGATGCATCGGACCATAGGCAAGATCTGCCACGCTGTAGGTGGGCTTGCGCAGGACAATAGCTTTCCCGCCGTCCAGCACGACGCGGACGTCCTGATAGGAAATAACCATTCGCCCCTCCGCCCGGTACCCGGGTAGGGCTAGATCCTGCAACTGCCCGCCATAGGTGGGCTCCGGGACCACGGTCAGCTTTTCATTACCCGAAGTCTGCTGTGGTATTGAAAGACGCAGAAACATCGAAACCGCGGTGTCGTCGGGACCGGCAGGCGGGTGGCCGCGACCGTCCTTCAGGTGACAACGCTGACAAGCTCTGGCGTTATAGAGCGGCCCTAAACCGTCAGCCGTTTTGACTGACGCCGGGGCCGTGACCCAGACACGGCGAAACACGCCGTCGCCAACAAAAAAGTTCGCTTGCTCTTCGAAAGGCAAGTTGGCGGAGTGCTGCGAAAAAGCATCATGGCCAAAGCGCCTGCGATTGGTCGCCGAGCCGCCCGATAACGTCTCCCATTTCTCGGCTTGCGAGAAGTGGTTGGTCGGAGCCAGTATCGCCGCCCTTTGATCTGCAGTGGCGCCAGCGAGCACGCTCACCGGCAGCACAAATATCAGCAAGACAAAAGCAAGCCAGCGCAGCGTTCCAATCCCTTTCTCAAGACACAAGGCCCGTATATTACTGGAAAACCTCTTATTGGAAAACCGCCTCCGGGTTTTCCAGGCTATCCGAGCCCTCGAATGCCACGTCACCTAATGCTAGTACGGCCACGACTTTCTTAATCGTCGTGGTCTGATCGAGAAGCGCGTCGACGGCAGCTTGGACCACGGCATTACCCGCCGTATTCCCATCTGCGATAAGCTGATCGTAGGCCACACCATTCTCCGCCGACTGCCGCATAGCCTCCATAGCAGCAATGGTGGCGTCCAGTTTACCGCGCATCTCGACATCGACCTCGGGTGCAGTCGCTTTGACAAGATCGCTTAGGGCCGGCCCCTCAACAACCCGTCCGTCGATGCGCTGGTAGCGACCAAGATATACATTTTGGATGCCAACCTCATCAAAATAATGGGAATTGTGGGTGTTGTCCGAGAAGCAGTCATGTTCTTCCTCGGGATCGTGGAGCAAAAGACCCAGCTTTATACGCTCTCCGGCTAACTCGCCGAAAGACAGACTGCCCATGCCCGTGATGATTGTTGCCAGGCCATCTTGCATGGTGCTAGCGCTCAACCCGACCCGTGCTTTACCGCCCGTACCCCACGCGACAACCATTTCTCGCAGATCCGCAACGAGCAGGTCGGTCGCAGTGGTCAGATAGGCCGCTCGACGCAGGCAGTTTCCGCCAGTGCAACCGGTAAGTGAATAGTCGGTCCAGGGTCGCTCACCGGCGCCTGGGCCGGTGCCGTTCAGGTCCTGTCCCCAAATCAGAAACTCGATAGCGTGATAGCCGCTGGCGACGTTGGCTTCAACCGCATCGACCTCGTGCAAGGCGTGGATAAGGTCTTGATCGATCGTCGTAGCATCGACGGTATGACCCCCAAACACCAGGTCGGGGTTGGCAATAACATTGGCGGTGTAAAAGGCGTTTTCCTCATTGTTCGCGCCATACCCCCTGTGAACGTAGTCGATCAAACCTTCGTCTAATGGCCAGGCGTTTACCTTGCCTTCCCATTCATCGACGAGAACATTCCCGAAGCGGTAGACTTCGGTTTGTTGGTAGGGGACACGTGCCGAAATCCAGGCCGTCTTCGTCGCCTTTAAACTCGCCTCGCTCGGCTCCGTCAAAAAGGCGCGGACGGCCGACTGTAGTTCCAGCGCGGTTGTATGGGAATCCTCGTATTTCGCCAATGCGATATCTGCGTAGGTTTCCAGGATATCGCTAACCTCCATCGACGCCACTGCCTGAACGGGTAACGCAAATGCAATGGCGGCGGCTACAACAGCGTATTTCATCTCTTAAATCTCTCCATTCTTCTTGGCAAAGAACGTAACTTCCATGGTTGCGGACAGATCAGTCCTGACGGCTCATAGAACTATTGGAAGGGTGTAATCTCGAAACGCAATCCCACAACCAATGCATTGTCGAGAGCACCGTTAGCGCCCGCACCGGGATTGACTACGTATTGAACGTCCGGCTGCAAAGCTAGCCACGGCGTGATTTGGGCGCGATACGTCAACTCAAAATCGATTTCCTCATCTTCCGTGACAGCATTGGCAGTCTTGAACGGGTCACCGTTGATTCCCACGCCGACACCGAAGCCCGCTTGGTCCTCGTCGCGCCCATCGAATAGTCCTGTGTAGACTAAGCCCGCACCTACATAGTGTTTGAACTGGTTGATATCTTCATTCGCAAAGCCGTAACGGGCGAATAGGCGGAGACCCTCATCCGTATCGCTGGTTTCGCGATAAGCGAGCGTTTCGCCAAGAAGATAAAACCCTGTATTGTCACTGCGCCTGACTGCGGCTCCGTCAGCGTTCGTGTCGACTTGGTCGTCGAATCCGTCGGTGTAATGGAAGACTCCCACACCCAACTTCAGGCCATCATCACCCTCATAGTCGATTTCGTTGGTAATGAGTGCGCCATCGCCATTGTCGAAACTGATGTGGGTTTTGTGCGTGTTGGCTTGATCGCCGGGCACGCCATCCAGAACAACACTCAGCCACGAGACCTCGTCGGTGAGGTTGACCCGCAGACGACCGCCGAACGCCGTATTGGGAAAGAGCGATGGGCCACCCTGGCCAGTTTGCGAAAAGGCCAAACCGATACCGTGCGCACCGTTGATGAACAGGCTGGCGGTCTCCAGCGCGTCAAACTCGGAATTAAGGTCATAGAGCCCCACCTTTAGCGAAATAAGATCCTGCCAAAAAGCTTGCTCATACCAACCCTCATACAGACGCAGCGCTGTTTCCGCTTCAATGTTGCTAACGGTCTGAGCATCACCAACGAGGTCTCCTGTGAGGGCGGCGCCATTGTTGCCCACCACGTGTAGAAGAAGTGTACCGCCCTCGATGCCGAGGGTTTCATTCGCGTCGACCTCAACGTTTATACCGAGATTGTCGATGTATTCCTCGCCGCGCGCCAACCCTCCACGCGTATTTGCCCACAACTCTCCCGTGTAGGCGGCATCAAACGTTAAACCCGCACAGTCGGCGGAGTCTGCGAAACATCCAGCCAGCGCGTGCGGCATGGAGAATGCTGCGAGGACCAGACCAGTCACGGCAATCCGTAATCCGGAAACGTTCGTGAGTCGCAAAAAGACGGTAGAAGGTTTAGTCGGGATTTTGCGCGAGCAAAACGATGCGTGGGATGGTTTCTGGGGCATCTTTTACGGATCTCCATTCCATTAGACAGATTGTTACTGTCAAACAAACATATAGCGCTAATGCGTCTTATTCGCAATGAGAATGTGTTGCATTCCTATTGCGTAATGTCAATAACCAGAATGTTAGGCTTGGCCGTTTAAAAGGGGGTCGGGATGCTATGGAAGGCTCATCGCAGCCATCAAGAAGCCAGATGAGACAGGGATCCATGAGCACGAAAGACGCCGCCGAGAAGACCGTCCGCAATGTCCGGCGCAAGGCGCTGACGATAGCGGCAGACGATAGCGGTGCACCCTGAGATATAGTGCGGACCATGATCGGAATGAGCGGGTTTGCCGCAATCGCCGCCACATTGAGCGAATCAAACTACCGCCGCTACGTGCTCGGCAACGCCGTCTCGCTGACCGGGACCTGGGTGCAGCGGCTCGCCATAGGCTGGTTGACCTGGGAGTTGACGGGCTCGGGCGCCTGGCTTGGCATCATCGCCTTCGCGGATCTTGCGCCGGCAATGCTGGTTGGCCCGCTCGGCGGCGCGCTCGCAGACCGCGGCAACCGACTTGGCCTGCTACGCCTCGGCCAATCGCTGCTGATGTTGCAGGCGCTTATGCTCTGCGGCTTGACCGCAACCGGCATTATCGATCGCTGGTCGCTGCTGGTCGTGGTCCTGCTCGGCGGGGCGGTGATCGGTATCAACCAGCCGGCCAGGCTGGCCCTGGTATCCAGCCTGGTCTCGCGGCAGAACTTATCGACGGCTATCGCCATCAACTCGGTTGTTTTCAACTTGGCACGCTTTCTCGGGCCTGCCATCGCCGGAGCGCTGATCGTGGCCGGCGGAACGGCGGTCGCCTTCGCTGCCAATGCGGTAAGCTTCCTCGCCTTTCTCGTGGCTCTACACGGCTTGCGGGCAGTCCTTCCTGAATCGCCACCCCGGCGCAGCAGTGGCGGCCTGCTCGGGAACGTCGCCGACGGCTTCCGCTATGCCGCCGGGCATCGCGGCATCGCCATGCTGCTCATCATGATGGCAATCCTATCGATAGCCGTTCGCCCCTTCATCGAGCTGATGCCAGGCTTCGCCGCCGCCGTCCTGGAGGGTGGGGCCGGGACCCTAGCCCTGCTCAGCTCGACGATAGGGATCGGCGCCGTCGCGGGCGGGATTTGGCTTGCCCAGCGGGGCGGCTCGGAAGGTCTTACGCGGATCGTACTCGTTGGCACCACCATGGCCGGCGTCACCGTGCTTGGCTTTGCCCTCAGTCGCAGCCTATGGACCGCACTGCCTTGCGTGGCACTGACCGGCTTCTTCTTGGTCACCTGTGGCGTCGGTGTGCAGACGCTGCTGCAAACCGCCGTGGACGGCAGTATGCGTGGGCGCGTGCTCAGCCTCTACGGTCTACTTTTCCGTGGCGGTCCGGCGCTCGGTGCGTTGGCCATGGGCGCAGCGTCCGAGATAGCCGGCCTGGCAGCGCCGCTAGTCGCCGGCTGCCTCGCCTCCACCGCCATCACGCTTCTGGCCTGGCGGCGCCTGGCCCACGCTTCGCTCACCCTGGAGGGAAGCGGATAGATCCGACCTTGCGCGCACGGCCTGCGCCAGCACCACCAAGGCCAGCAGCCCGGCACCTACCAGATCGCTGCGCCACCCGCCGGCAAGCAGTGCAACCGCTGCCGCGCCCGCCAGCAAACGCTCAGGGATTCCCATCGGTCGCAGGAGATAGCCCTGGACACAGGCTGCGAGCGCCACGATGCCGACCAGCGCAGTTACTAAGGCCTGGATGACATCGAGGCCGTCGCCAATCAACAACAGCGAAGGGCTGTAAGCTATGACGAAGGGCACAAGATAAACCGCCGCGCCAAGCTTCATCGCCGCAAAGCCAGTCGACTGTAGCGGCGTCTGTGCAATAGTCGCCGCCGCATACGCGGCGATGGCGACGGGCGGCGTAATAGCCGAGATGATGGCGTAATAGAAGATGAAGAAATGCGCCGCTAGCGGCATCACGCCAAGCTTGATCAGCGCCGGCGCCCCGAAGATAGCCACCACCATATAAGCCGCCGCCGTCGGCAGCCCCATTCCAAGAATGATGCAGCAAAGCATCACCAGCACCATGGTGAGGAAGAGATTCTCCCCGGTGATACTGAGCAGAATAGAAGTGAAGCGCAGGCCGAGATTCGATTGCTCGATGACGCCCACGACCAAGGCCGCGACGAACAACGCGGCAGCTATCGGTGCGATGCGCCGCGCGCCTGCCTCCAAACCATCGAACAGCGTCTTGGCATCGACGCGCGTATGCGCGCGAAGCCAAGACAGCACGACCGTCGCCACCACGCCGACATAAGCCGCAAAGAACGGCGTATAACGATTAGCCAGCAAAACCACGACGACAACCAGTACCAGCAGCATGTGGATATCGAGCCGGATCGCCCGCCGCGCGGTTGCCACCATATCGGGAGCCATGGCCGGCAAATCGCTCCGCTTTGCTTCCAGGGTGACCATGAAATAGACGGCGAAGAGGTAAAGGAAGGCCGGCAGCGCCGCCCCCAGCGCAACATCCGTATATTCGGTGTTGGTGAAGTCAGCGATGAGAAAGGCCGCCGAGCCCATGATCGGCGGCACCAATTGCCCGCTAGCCGATGCCACCGCCTCCACGGCGGCCGCGAACTTGCGCCGGAAGCCGGTACGGATCATCAACGGAATGGTGAACGTGCCCGTCGCATAGACATTCGCCGTAGCGGCGCCGGAGATGGAACCAAACAGAGCACTTGCCAGCACCGCGGCCTTGGCCGGCCCGCCCTTGACCTTGCCCATGACAGTAATCGCGATGTTCATGAACAGCTCACCGCCGCGGGCCTTCTCCAGCACAGCGCCAAGTAGCACGAACATGAGGACATAGGTGCCGGAGATATTGGTGATGGTCCCGTAGAGTCCGTCGGTGGTCATGAACAGGTGATCGACCAGCAGCATCGGCGCCACCGCACCAGTGTCAAACGGAGCGGGAAAATAGGGGCCGTACAGAGCGTGAAGCACAAATACTGCCAGCAGCACAACAAGTGTCCAGCCAACGGTACGCCTACATGCCTCTACGACGAGAATGATAGCGAGCAAGGCTGCAGCCCAATCCCAGATCTCGAGCGGCATGACATAGGGGTAGCGCTCTTCCGCGATATAGCTGAAATTCGCGTAGATATAAGCCATTGGCAGCCAGGCCAGAGCGAACAGTAGCCAGTCCCACCACGGAATTTTTACGCTCCGGTCATCCCTACACCAACCGTATGCCACAAAGGTGAGCGCGCAATACATCGCCACGTGCATAGGGCGAAACATGCGCGCCTCTGGCAAGCCGAACTGCGCGCCGTAGAGATGATAGGCAACGATGGCGACACTGCCCCAGCGCAGCAGCAGTCCGCCGAAGCCGGAGAGTCGGCGCTGGCCGGCGATCTCGATCATGCGCTAGTTCAGCAATCCCATCTCGCGGTAATAGCGCTCTGCGCCGGGATGCAGAGAGATTGGAAAGTCGCGCGGGCCAACCGCAGGATCAAGCGCTTCGAAGAGGCTGTGCGCAGCCACCAGATCGTCCCTGTTCTCAAAGGTCAGGCGCGTCATGGCATAAACTAGGTCGTCTGGTGCATCCTTATGCGTGAAGAAGACAAAATGCTGCGCGGTCGAGGGCACGTCCTCAGTCTGGCCAGCGTAGGTCCCAGCCGGAATCATTGCACGGCGATAGCCATATTTTTTAACCATCTGCTCGCGAATATCCTCGTCCATAGGCAGAAACAGGACGTCGCGGGCATGAGCGATATCGGTGAAGACTGGATTGCCGATGATGTCGTCGTTGAGAAAAGCCTCAATGTGGCCGTCTTTCATGCGGCCCAGAGCCTCGCGATACGAGGAATGTGTGATCGAGCCGCCCCAGTCGCGAATATTGTCATAGTCTGCGCCATAGAGCTCGAGCAAACGGCTGGCCGCCAGCTCGCCGCCAGTGCCACGCGGGCCGGTGTCGATGGTCAGCGGATATTCCTTCGTGGCGATGTCGGCGAGTGATGTTATGCGCGAGCTCTCGAGCACGATCGGGTGCACGACACCGGCCACATTAAGATTAAGGATACCGCGAAAATCGGCCATTACCTTGCGGTAGGGTGGCTCGCCCCGGCTTGCCGCATGCAGCAGCGAGTTATAGCCGAGCGCCGACGTAGCCAGACCCTGCTCGACCGCCATCGGATTAGCGACTGCGCCGCCCGGGGTGACCGTATAGCGCAGTCCCTCGATATTGCGCTGGAAAAGGTCGTACATGGCTGTGGTGATAACGAACCAGGAACCACCGATGGAGCCCGCAGCCACCACCTGCTCGCCCGCATCGGTCGAATAGGGCTTGTCCTGTGCCTCTGCCGCCGGCATGGGCAGCAGTACCAATAGCGCCGCAAGCCGTCGCACCCACCGTATTGTCATGGCGCCCCCCCTGCTGTGCAATTGTCGAGCCTATGCTCACCCGCCAATCCAGGCAACGGCGATGCGCCCTATTGCGCGGTCACCGGCTCGATAAGCGTGTCGCGCTCGCGCTGCTTGCGCTGCTGAGCCAGCGGCGGACATTGATGGGCATCGTTGTAAAGCACCTGGCAATCGAGGCAGTAGAAACATTCGTCCATGACGATATGCCCGTCCGGTGCGATCGCCTGGATCGGGCAGCGCCGGGTGCACAGCTGACACGGGCTGCCGCACTCCGCATAACGCTTAAGGAAGACGAGCGGTCGCAGCCGCAGCTTGCCGCCGAGCACCATGGCGGCCCCCACAGGGCAGAGAAAGCGGCAGAAAAAACGCTCAGTGAACAGGCCTATGGCGAGCAGCGTCACAGCGTATATGACATAGGGCCAATCGCGCGCGAATCGCAGCGATATCGCTGTCTTGAAGGGCTCAACCTCAGCCGCCGTGCCAGCCGTCGTCATGGAATAGAAGGACAGCCCGACAAGGACGGCCAAAATCACGTATTTGACCGGCCAAAGCAGCTGGTGAGCACGATAGGACAGGCCGACTTCCCGGATGCCCAGCCTGCGGGCCGCCTTGGCCAACAACTCCTGCATGACACCGAAGGGACAGAGCCAGCCGCAGAACACGCCGCGGCCCCAGATGACGAAACTGACCACCACGAAAGCCATCAGGACGGCGATCAACGGATCCGACAGCACCACTTCGGGACTGCCGCCACCGATGATCGTCTGCAGCCAGGTCAGCAGGTTGATGATGGTGACCTGAGCGCCGACCTGCCAGCCGAGCCAAGCAACGACGACAGCCAGATAGGCAATCCGCACAGCACTGAAGAGTTGTGGCCGCCGGGTCAGCCACTGCATCCCGAACAAGATCGCTGTCAGGGCGAGCAGCAGCACGCACAGAATAGCGATATTACTGCCTTGCATCCGCCACGTCGCAAGCCAGGCGGGGCCACTGTCCCCGCTCGCCACAGCAACACCCGTCGGCTCGACGATGTAGCGGGCGTCCAGCGTATAATCAACAGCGAAGGTCACGCGATCCTCTCCATTGCGCGCGACCACGTCGAGCTCGACCATGAACGGCTCGAGCGGGTTGATACCCTGCTCGTGCTTGATCCAAAACAGACCCATCTGAGAAAATTTTGGCCCGGACCTGTCCGGCAGAAAATTGATGTAGCGATACTGGCCGCGGTCGAGGGCGAATACCTGGCCTCCTTGGACAACGCGCGCACGATCCAGAACACCGTCCGCGCGCAGCTTTTGCGGATCAAACAGATAGGGGCCTGCACCCATGAGCAGTAATGTCAGGTCGCGCGGGTCGCGACCGCTGACGAAAAGATTGTAGCGGCCCTGCCCGAGCAGGTTTCGCCCGATGGTCGGCGGATGCACTGGTGCCACCAACAGCTCGATCACAGTGGTATCGTCGAGGTGCTCACCACCGACTTGGTCGGAAAGCGGCGCTAGCGCCGGATAACCTACGGTGGTCTCGGCGAGATCTGACTTATTTATTGTCAGACGCGCGATCGAGCCATCGGCAATCAACTCAGACAACGTCGCCGGATCGTAAGCGATTAGATCGACGGCCGGCTCGTCGTTGAGCCGCAAGCCCCTCGCCCGAGCCACCTTGCGCGCGCTGTCAAGCACAGCCTCGTTAAACAGCACAGCGCTGATCGTAGCGGAGCTGATGCCGTCCAGAGTGCCCTCTTCCTCGACTCGCGTCAGCGCCACACGCCACGGCCGTCGAATGTCCAGGCCCGCATATTGCGCCGTAAAGGGGGTAACCAGCTTGTGCAGCAAGATCAGGTCGATGATCGGCTCATGCTGCTCGACAACATCAATGCCGGTGAGAACCCCGTCAAGACCAAGGCCGATTGCAATATTGAAAGGCTGGAGCGAGAAGCCGAGAGAGCGGCTCTTGTCAGCGGTGTCGAAAACGTAGCCGAGCGGCGTGCCGTCTTTCATGACCACGGCCGAAAGGACCTCACCTTCCAACGGCATGATCTTGGTCGCCTCGGGAAACAGCCGCTGCACCCGCTCCATGGTCAGCCACTCGGCTCCAAGGTCGGGATTGTACCAGTTCGCAACGTCTGGCGGAATCGGGTCTTCGCCGAGCGCGGACGCGACAAGGCCGGCTATGATGCCGGCCGCAAGGACTAGAGACGCAAGCGCTCGTTCGATTCCCATTACGCACCCTTCTTTGTGTGGCGAAAAACTAACCAATTCCCGTGAGTGGCGCTAGTCGTTGCTGAGGGTTATTCTGCAACGGAACGGTGATATCCAGGGGAACATCTATGAGAAGCGAACAAATCGTAGCCTATGGCGAACCGCTCGCCAGCGACACGGCCGATGCACCGACGCCCGATGGCCGCGAAGTGCTCGTTCGGGTGCGCAATTGTGGCGTCTGCCACAGCGACGTGCACTTGCACGACGGCCATTTCGAGCTCGGCGACGATAAGCGTCTCGACCTCTCGAGCGGCCGTAGCCTACCGTTTACCATGGGCCACGAAGTCGAGGGCGAGGTCATTGCTCTTGGTGATCAGGCTAATGGCGTTGCGATCGGCGACCGGGTCGTGGTCTATCCCTGGATCGGCTGCGACAATTGCGACATCTGCACCGCCGGTGACGGCCACGTCTGCAATCAGCCGCGTGCGATCGGCGTTAATATCGACGGTGGCTATTCCGACCATTGTCTAGTGCCGGACGCCAAGTATCTGGTCCCCTATGGAGATCTGTCATCCGCGCTTGCCGCGACCTATGCCTGCTCAGGAATCACCGCTTACGGGGCCTTGGAAAAGGCGGGAGTGCGGACACTTGCCGGACCGCTCCTGATCGTCGGTCTCGGCGGGGTCGGCATGATGGGGCTCGCCTTCGCCAAAGCGCTGACACAAGGCCCCGTGCTGGTCGCCGATATCGATGCTGGCAAGCGCGAGGCGGCACTCGCCGCCGGCGCAGCCGGGGCGTTTGACAGCGCCGACAAGGCCGCGATCAAGGCTCTCCGAGGCACCACGGGCGGCGGAGCGGCTGCAGTGATCGATTTCGTGGGTTCGGAAGCCTCATTCACTTTCGCCGACAGGTGCCTAGGCAAGGGCGGGCATCTGGTTGTGATTGGGCTTTTCGGCGGGCGCATGAGCATGCCGATCCCGATGTTGCCGCTGCGCAACATCTCCATCTCCGGATCCTACGTCGGCTCGCTGGCTCAATTTCGCGAGATGATGGCCTTAGTACGGGCGGGCGCAGTGGCGCCGATCCCGCTCACCGAGAAGCCTTTGGGCGACGCGGGCGCAACCCTCGACGCCTTGCGCGCCGGCCAGGTGCTCGGCCGGGTAGTTCTGACACCGTGAGCGGGCGTGTGGCGCTGGTGACGGGCGGCGCACGCGGGATCGGCGCAGCCATCGCCGAGGGTCTTGCCGCAGCAGGTGTCAGCGTTGCCGTAAGCGATATCGATCGGGAGGCCCTGGCTGCATCTCCCCTCGATATGCCTAAGCTCCAGCACGATGTCTCGGAGCCCGATTCGTGCCAGCGTGTTGTGACGGAGGTCGAAGCCACTCTTGGTCCGATCGATATCCTCATCAACAACGCCGCCGTGGGCATGGGTATGATCCGTGAGGAGCACTTCACGCATCGAGTCGGCATCGCCGATATCGCGCCCGAGCAATGGCGTGCTTTTTTTATAGTTAACACCATGGGCCCGTTCCTGATGACCCGCCTTCTGGCACCCACCATGGCGGCACGCGGCTGGGGTCGAGTGATAAATATCACCACTAGCTTTTTCACCATGCTCAACGAGGGCTTCGCACCCTACGGCCCGACCAAGGCAGCACTGGAGGCGGCAACGGCAATCTGGGCCAAAGAATTTGCGGATACCGGCGTCGGCATCAATATCGTCGTGCCGGGCGGCCCGACAAACACTCGCCTGGTCCCCCTCTCGTTCAGCGAAACCCGGGACGTGTTGATCCAGGTTTCGGCCATGGTCGCGCCGGTGCAATGGCTTTCCAGTGACCATTCCAATGGCGTCACGGGCCGACGCTTTATCGCTGCGCTGTGGGATGCCGATCTGGCGCCCGCCGAGGCCGCGAAAGCGGCCGGCGCACCCGCCGCCTGGCCCGACCTCACCGCCAATGTGGTCTGGCCAGAGGCTTAAAGAAGCATTGCGGCTCGTGTATAGACGCATTGCAGCCATCGACGGTGTCGGCACCGAATAATCCCGCCCCAATTTTGCCACCGTATTTCCCCCTGACGGCCACCATCCGCCCATAGTGTCGCCCACATTGTCGGGCACCGTCTTCGTCTCGGTCAGCTGCGACCGTCCACGAAGGGGAAAATCATGCCCACCTATACCAAGCTGTTCCCTGCGGCAGGCCGTGCTTGCGCCACTATCCTGTTTAGCCTTGCTCTCGCTCCACCCCTGGCCACCGCGCCCTTGGCGGAGTTGCCCCTCGCCGACCAGAAGACGCCCGGCAACGGCAGCCTGGTGCTGCACAGCAACGGCGTCGAGACCACAGGCCCATTCCACTTGGCGCCACTTCTAGCGACCGAAGCGACCATTGAGGTGAGCGGCCTAGTCGCCAGGGCCACCGTGCGCCAGCACTTCCACAATCCGAGCGACGACTGGGTCGAGGGGCTCTATATTTTTCCCGTGCCCGAGAACGCGGCTGTCGATTCCCTTCGCATGCGCATCGGTGCCCGCGTCATCCAGGGCCGCGTTCACAAGCGCCAGCAGGCCCGCCGTCTCTACGAAAAAGCCCGTCAGCAGGGTCGCAAGGCCAACCTGGTCGAATCCGAGCGTCCCAACATCTTCACTACGTCCGTGGCCAATATCGGTCCCGACGAGAGCATCGTTGTCGAGATAGAGTACCAGCAGGTGCTGCGCTATGAGGCCGGCGCCTTCGAGTTGCGCTTTCCCATGGTCGTCGGCCCGCGTTACGTGCCTACACCGGTGACCACTGTCAGTCTTAACAGTGATGGCTGGGCGATGCGATCGCAGGCTCCAGACGACGACCGCGTCAAGACCCCGGTGCTACGGCCCGACGAAGGCAAGATCAACCCCGTCAGCCTAATACTAACCTTGGTGCCGGGCTTCCCCGTCACGGACTTCCAAAGCCTCTATCATGCAGTCGATATCGCCGGCAGCAACGATGGTGTCACAGTTATCACCCTGGCCGACAGCGTGGTGCCCACCGATCGTGATTTCGTGCTGAGTTGGCGCCCGGATGTCGGCAATGCCCCGCGCGCGGGACTGTTCGCAGAAACCATTGGTGAAGACACCTATCTCCTGGCTATGCTGCTGCCAGCCGACCCGGATATGGCTGAGGCGCTACCGCCGGCACCGCCGCGCGAGCTTATCGTGGTGCTCGACATATCCGGCTCCATGGCCGGCACCTCGATCCACCAGGCCAAGGCCGCCGCCGTACTAGCCATCGAACGGCTCGGTGCCGACGACCACCTGAATGTGATCGTCTTCAACAATCAGGCCCGCGGCCTCTTCTCCACACCCCTTATCGCCTCGCCAGAGAACAAGACCATCGCCCAAGGCTTTATCCAGAGCCTGCGAGCCGAGGGGGGTACGGAGATGGCACCGGCGCTCGATATGGCGCTTCGTGGCAATGCTGCAGCTGGGGCATTACGGCAGGTCGTCTTTCTCACCGACGGCGGTGTCGGCAACGAAAGCGATCTGTTCAATATCATCGATCGCGAGCTCGGAACGGCACGGCTTTTCACGGTTGGGATCGGATCCGCACCCAACAGCTACTTCATGGTCAAAGCCTCTGAGACCGGCCGCGGCACCTACACCCATATCGCCAACACAAGCGAAGTCGATGAGCGCATGGCGGCACTCTTCGTCAAGCTCGAGTCGACTGTGATGACGGACATAACCCTGCTCTGGCCAGATGGGGCGGCGCCGGACCTGTCACGCCTGACCATGCCTGATCTGTACGCGAGCGAACCGATAGTGCTGACAGCGCGGCTAACCAGAGCAGACGGTGAGTTGGTTGTCGCCGGGCGTTACGCGGGCCTGGAATGGCGCGCCGGTCTCGACCTGGCACAAGCCACACCGGCGAAAGGCATCGGCAAGCTATGGGCACGCGATCGCATCGACACGTTATCGCACCGCGCTGGTCGCTATCTCGACCCCACCGTTGCGCGCGAGACTATCGTCACCCTGGCCTTGCAACATCATCTGGTCACCGAGCACACAAGCCTAGTGGCGGTCGATGTGACCCCGACGCGCCCGGACGGCACGCCTTTGCTAAGCGGCAAGCTACCACTAAATCTGCCCGCTGGCTGGGACTACGACAAGGTGTTTGGCGAACGACCCACAGCGCCGCAAGAAGAAGCGGCAAGCGGTGGCATCACCCTGACCTCGGCCGGTGCACCAGTCACCATAGGCAGCAACCGCGGGCTCAGCCTGCCGCAAAGCGCGACGTCGGCGCAACTCAACCTGCTGCTGGGGGCGATGCTGCTGCTCGCCGGACTGTGGCTATGGCGCCGCCGCGTCGCATAGGTCACGCTGCTCTTGTCTGCCTGCTGCTCGTCATCGGCGGCTGGCTGGTGAGCACAGCTGGCTGGATTCATGCCAAAGCCTGGCTCGCCCAACGCCTGCTCGCATCGGCCTGGCAGGAGACGATGGCAAACGGCAATGCGGCCAAGCCCTGGGCCTGGGCCGACACCCACCCGCTGGCGCGGCTGCGCGTGCCAGCGCACGGTATCGATCAGATCGTGTTGGCCGGCAGTAGCGGCTCTAGCCTAGCTTTCGCCCCGGGGCACGTGGACGGCTCACCGGCACCCGGCGAACCCGGCCTGAGCCTGATCGGTGGCCACCGCGACACCCATTTCGCGTTCCTGGAGAACGTCGTCTCAGGCGACTGGCTGACAATCGAGACCAGCGACGGGCTCATACAGCCCTTTCGTGTTACCGATTCCCGTATCGTTGATTCCCGTGAGACTCGGCTCGATCCAACGGGTGAGAGCCCGGCTTTGGCCTTGGTGACCTGTTATCCCTTCAATGCCGTAATGCCCGGCGGACCGCTGCGTTACGTCGTATTCGCGGAAGCCTTCGAGTAGATCAGACGTAGCGCGCCTGGCTCAGAACTCCCACTGCAGGCGAACACCGATCGCGTCGATGACGTCGCCCTCGCTCAGGCCCGTGTTCGACTGATTGTCAATATCCGCATGCACGTAATTGATCGCGACCTTGGTCAGTGCCGTCGGATACCAATTGAGCCCGAGCGTGATGTTATCCGCGCTACCGCCACGAATGCCGCCATGGGTGAGGTCGTCAGCACCATCGTCAAGATCGATATGGCTATAGCGTAGCGCCACCTCAAACGCACCCCAGCCACCGGTCGCCAGATCAAATTCATCGAAGGGCTGCACCCGCCACAGCGTGGCAAAGCGAGAATAATAGTTCGGAGATTCTCCTGTCAGATAATAGCTAGCTTGCACATAATAGCCATCGAATACAAGATCTTGAAATGCAGTATCATGCGGACCGTTGTAGCGGTCTGCAGCCAGACGCTGATATTCGCCCTGTAGAGCCAGCGAGTCGTAGACGCTGAGGAATTCGAAGGAGGTGTAGTAGAAGTCGTTAATGCGCAAAATCGTGCCAGTATCAAGAAAATTGGCGTCGTCGATGCTCATTTCCGGGCGTGCGCTGAAACTCTCGCTACCACCAACCTCGCCGCGTGTCACGGTCGGCACGCGCCAATAGCCCGCTAGGCCAAAATGCAGGGCGCGGGTGCGCTCGGCGATCGGCGCCCAGGCAACACGGCCATGGAGGCCATAACCCTCGCTGTCGCCTCCGACCTCCTTGGCGGGTACGCCGAAGACACCAAGGCGAATATAGTTGTGCTTGGTCCGGCGCATCACGGACGCACCCAGCGACGGCGTGCCCGGGGCATAACCAAAGGCGCCCGAGCCCATGCTCTCCTCCATGAAGGCACGGCGGCTGGAGAAGGTGGCAGCATCGAGCGGTGAGGCGATGTTCTGCTGGCCGACCATGAACCAGACCGGATCAAAACCGCGATAGGCAAGCACCGCCGAACGCAGCCCGTCCATGGTCGTATCACCAGTATGGAACGCATCATAGGCGGCAAAGACGATGAAGTCGTTGTGGATCAGGCCGCTTGCGAGCAGGATACCGCGGCGCGCCTTCCGCCCGTCATCAAGGTTCGGATCAATCGATTGACGCGCATTGCCCTGGTCGTTCTGGCTGTAAGTTCCGGCATCGACTTGCATCATCATGCCGCCGCCGAAATTGTAATTGCCGTCCTCACTGCGCCAGCGCGGCAACGGCCCGAAGACTGCCGTCTCTGGATTGTATTGCTTCTTCTCGGGCGTGCCCGCGTAAACGTCTTCCTCTTCACCCTGCTGCTGCGCCGCGAGCGGGTCGGCGAGGAGCAAGGCAAAGAGAAAAGCTGAGAAGCGAAGTAGGACTCTAGGCATGCGGCGCGGCCTGTCGGTTAATGCGTGGGCGTGTGGCTGAACGAGGAATGGTGTGGCGAGCGTTGTCGTCACACGCGTACCCGACAGGCGTATGACGGTCAAGAGATGCGCCTTGCAGGCACGTTGAAGCTGCTATGCTCCAGACTGGATTCTAAATGGAATACCCATGCCCGTTGTGTGCAATGCCCGCCCGGACGCCGAGCCAAGAGCCGCGCTATCGTCCGAGCTATGATCAAAGCCCTCAGCTTCGACTGCTACGGCACACTAATCGACTGGGAGACCGGCATTCTGGTAGCGCTGGCGCCCTGCCGGGCACGCTTTGATGTCGAGTCCGAAGCGCTGTTGGCCGCCTTTGCGCAGCATGAAAGTGCCGTCGAGGCGGAGCAGCCCGACCGCCTCTACCCACAGGTGCTGGAAGAAGTGATGCGACGGCTCGGCAAGGAGTTCGATGCTGAAGTCAGCGACGACGAGGCTCGAGCTTTCGGCGTCTCGGTCGGCGATTGGCCTGCTTTTCCCGACACGGCTGCAGCGCTCGCCTGCCTCAAGCAGCGCTTCCAGCTCGCGATCCTGTCCAATGTCGACCGCGCCAGCTTTGCGCGTAGCAATATGCACCTTGGTGTTGCATTCGACCTCATCTGCACGGCCGAGGATATCGGCAGCTACAAGCCCGCACAGGAGAACTTTGCGTATCTACTGGCGCGGCTCAAAGAACGTGGTATCGGGCCGCGTGAGCTACTGCACGTGGCGCAAAGTCTTTATCACGACCATGCGCCGGCACTAGCCATGGGCTTGGAAACGGTCTGGATCGACCGCCGCACCGGCAAATCCGGTGGCGGCGCCACCCTCGCCGCCAACCCGAACCTGCGCATCAGTAACCGCTTTGAAAGCATGGCCAAGCTGGCGGCTGCATATTCCCCCGGGCAGGGTTGAATCAGCACCATTCCAACCCGAATGAGCCCGTGATAGGGTCCGACGCAACAAAACACGAGCCCACCAGGAGGCACCATGCCTGGCGATTTCGCCCCCCAATATCAACCCAAACCCAAGGCCGTAGCGCCGTTGTCGATGCTCGGCGGAAACGGCAAGCTCAAGCGCGGTGTCAAACCCGAACTATCTGACGAGCAAGCCCTCGAAGGCCTGCGTCTGATGATGCTGGGCCGCGCCTTCGACGAAAAATGTTTGAGCCAGCAGCGCCAGGGCCGTCTCGGCACCTTCGCGCCGATTTTTGGCCAGGAAGCGACCTTGGTCGGAACTGCGCTGGCCATGGATCCGGCACGCGACTGGGCGGTGCCGCAGTATCGCGAGTTTCCCGTGCAGTACAGTCAGGGCATTCCGATGCTGTCGCTGATTCTCTACCGTCGCGGCCATCCCGACGGAGGCATCATCCCGGACGGGGTCAACGTCATGGCAACTCAGGTCTCTCTGGCGGCACAAATTCCGCACGCCGTCGGCCTCGGCTGGGGCATGAAGCTGAAGAATCAGGACGGCGTCTCAGTGGTTTTTTTCGGTGACGGCGCCTCATCCGAAGGCGACTTCCATGAATCCTGCAACCTCGCCGGCATCGTCGATGCACCGGTAATCTTCCTTTTGCAGAACAACCAATGGGCCATCTCGACGCCGCGTGCCATTCAGACAAGCGGGTTGGATTTCGCCTCGCGGGCGCCGTCTTATGGTTTTCCCGGCGTCTCGGTCGACGGCAATGACATGTTCGCCGTGCACAAGGTGGTGGCCGATGCCGTGCGCCGCGGCCGCGAAGGCAAAGGTGCTACCCTGGTCGAGGCGGTGACCTATCGCATGGGCATGCATACCACCGCTGACGATCCAACACGGTATGTTGATCCGGCAGAGCGCGAGCACTGGCGCAAAAAGGACCCCATCGACCGAGTGCAGAAGTATCTCGCGGCCAAGGGCTTATGGGACGACATCAAGGCTGGTGAATGCGAGGCGGGAATCCGCGATGAGGTGGAAGGGGCGTTTGCCGAGGCCGATGCCTACGTCGCGCCAGGCGCGGAAGCGATCTACGAACATGTCTTCGCCGAAACGACCCAAACACTGCGCCGCCAACGCGCAGAACACTTGGGCGTGGAGGGCTGAGGCGGTGGCGAAGATGAATATGGTCGAGGCCATCCGCGAAGGCCTCAAGCAGGAAATGGCGCGCGACGAAAGCGTGATGCTGATGGGTGAGGACGTGGGCCACCTCGGCGGCGTTTTTCGAGTCACTGACGGTTTACAACAGCTTTACAGCTCGCGACGCGTCGTCGATACGCCACTTGCTGAGAGCGTTATCACTGGCTCGGCGCTCGGCTTGGCACTAACCGGTTGGCGGCCAGTGGTGGAAATCCAGTTCCTCGGCTTCACTCAGCAATGCTTCCATCAGATCAACCAGCAGATTTCGCGTGTCCGCTTCCGCACCCGCTCGAGCCAATGCGCCCCGATCACCATCCGCTCACCTTTCGGAGGCCGCGTGCGCACGCCCGAGTTCCATAGCGACTCGATGGAGCAGACATTCGCCCAATCCTCTGGCCTCAAAGTGGTGATTCCCGCCAACCCCTATGACGCCAAGGGGCTGTTAGCGCAAGCCATTCGCGACGATGACCCGGTACTATTTCTAGAACCGTTGCGCGGCTATCGGTTGATCACGGGCGAGGTACCGCTAGAGGAATACACCATCCCCTTTGGCGAGCTAGCAACATTACGCGAGGGTAGCGATATTACGCTTGTCGCCTGGAGTGCCGCGGTTCCCGTTGCAGAAAAGGCCGCGGAGATGGCGGCGGGAAAAGGCATTAGCGCCCATGTTGTCGATCTTCGCACCCTGGTGCCACTCGACGAGGAGGGCCTGGTTGCGGCGGTTGAGCGCACTGGGCGCTGTGTTGTCGTGCACGAGTCCCAAGCTACCGCGGGCTTCGGCGCCGAAGTGCTCACTCTGCTGCAGGAGCAGGCATTCTATTCCCTGGAGGCGCCGATGCGCCGTGTCACCGCGCCGGACGCACCCTACCCCATGCCGGCCATCGAGGATCATTTCATTCCCGACGCGGCCCGCGTACTTTCTGTAATCGAAGAGGTGATGGCCGACCAATGAGCGATTTCACCTACAACCTACCCGATGTGGGCGAAGGCCTGAGCGAGGGCGAAATCGTGCATTGGCATGTCGCGCCCGGCGACACAGTGGCTGCGGACCAGATCATCGTCGATGTGCAGACCGACAAGGCGGTGGTCGAAATTCCGGCACCTATCGCGGGGGTTATGAAGTCGATAGGCGGCGACCCTGGCGACATGGTCCCAGTCGGTGCCATGCTGGCGGTGATCGAGACCGAAGGCACAGCACCGGCAGCGGCAGCGCCTGCGCCCGATGCGGAAGCGCCTAAGTCGGCGGTAGCACCCGCACCACAGGCGAAGGGCAAGCGGCCCTTGGCTAGCCCCACCACGCGCAAACTCGCCGCCGAGCTCGGGGTCACGCTCAGCAATGTAGCCGGCAGTGGCCCTAACGGCCGCATCACCAGGGACGACGTACAGCGGGCAGCCGAAGGTGGCACCCCGGTATCGCTACCAGCGGCGGCTCCGGCCCCAGCTGCGCCGGCCATCGCTTCACCAACAGGTGAAGATCGAGTTGAGCCGCTGCGCGGCCTGCGCCGGCAAATCGCCAACTCCATGACCACCGCCTGGCGCGAGATCCCACACATCCTCACGACGCACGAGATCGACGCCACCAACCTCGTCGCCGCCCGCGCGGCACTAAACGAAGAGCTGGCAACAGACGGCATCAAACTCAGCTATCTGCCGCTTTTCGTCAAAGCCTGCGTTGGCGCACTGAAGCGCTTTCCCGCCTTCAACGCCAGCCTCGACATGACGCGCCAGGAGATCATCTACCGCCACCGCTACAATGTCGGTATCGCCACAGCCACGCCCGACGGGCTAATCGTGCCCGTGGTGCATGACGCCGATCGCAAGTCGGTCATCGACATCGCCCGCGAGATTGAAGCGCTGGCAGAAGTGGCGCGGACACGCAAAGTAACCGTCGAGCAGCTTCGGGGCGGCACCTTCACCATCTCCAATTACGGCAGCTATGGGGGCACCTTCGGCACGCCGATCATCCGGCCGCCGGAAGTAGCGATCGCCGGCTTTGGCGCCATCCGCGACCAAGTAATACCGGTCGACGGCGCGCCAGCCGTACGTCCCAACTTGACACTTGTCGTTTCGTGCGACCATCGGCTCAATGATGGCGAGCATCTCGGCGCCTTTAGCGGCGCTATTGCCGCCTATCTCGCCGATCCCGTGCGCCTGTTCTTCGGCCAAACTTAATGGTCGTCGGCCAGATCGAAGACCCGCTCGATTTTGTCGTTGTCGGTGCCGGTCCAGGCGGCTACGCGACAGCGCTTCGCGCGGCCCAACTCGGCCGCAAAGTCACGCTGATCGACCGCGACGGGGCGGACGGTATCGGCGGTGTCTGTCTGCGCGTTGGCTGCATTCCCTCGAAAGCACTGATCGAGGCCGCCGAGCTTGCACAGCGCACACGCGATGCCGCGAATATGGGAATAGATGCCACACTAAACGCTATCGACATGCCGCGCATTCAAAAATGGAAGGGCGAGATCGTATCCGGCCTGACCGACGGCGTGCGCATGCTGCTCAAGCAGGCCGACGTCGAAATCGCAGCTGGAGACTTCCATTTCACAGGCGCCAAAGCCGGCGTGATCGCTACGAAGGACGGCCAGCCGCGCTTCGTGCGCTTTGAGGATCTGGTATTGGCTACGGGCTCCCGTCCCGTGACCCTCGCCGACTTGCCTGTCAACGACAAAACCATCTGTGATTCCACCGGCGCACTGGCGCTCGATCACGTGCCGAAGACCATGGCAGTGATCGGCGGCGGCTATATTGGGCTCGAGATCGGCACAGCCTTCACCAAGCTCGGTGCGGCAGTCACGATTGTCGAAGCGGAAAGCCGTGTCCTGCCGACCATGGACGCGCATCTGACGCGCCCCGTCGCGCGGCGTCTCAAGGCGCTCGGCGTCGAGGTTAAGCTCGGCACCCGGGCACTCGCCCATTCCCGTGGAAAACTGGCCATCTCGAACGGCAAGAACGAAACTAAGATCCCCGCTGAGGTCGTGGTGATCGCGATCGGCCGGCGGCCCAATACGGACAACTTGGGCCTGGACCTGACCAACCTGCGCAGCGATGAAACCGGCCTGCTTACGGTCGCCGATGACCGCCGCGTGGCACGGCATATCGCCGCCATCGGCGACATTACACCGGGCCGCGCGCTCGCCCACAAGGCAACAGCCGAGGCGCAAGTGGCTGCAGAGGCGCTTTGCGGCCGCAACACGGCGTTCGTGGCTGGGAGCGTACCGGCGGTGGTGTTCTCCGACCCTGAAATTGCCACGGTGGGCTTGAGCGAGGCGGAAGCAAAGGCGGAGGGAATGGAGCCGCTGGCTGCTAGGTTCCCGCTTGCAGCCTCGGGGCGCGGCCGCACGATCAACGCGAGCGAGGGCTTCGTCGAGATCATTTCCGACAAGGCAGATGAGCGCGTGCTCGGCGTACATATCGTCGGCCCACACGCCTCGGAACTCATCGCCGAAGGCGCGGTCGCCGTCGAGATGGGAGCGAGCCTTGAAGATGTGGCGCTTACCATCCACCCGCATCCGACACTTAGCGAGCAGATAGCCGAGGCTGCGCATATTGCGCTGGGACACCCCATCCACATCAGCACGCCCAAGAACCGGAAGAGGAGCAAGTCATAAAAATATTTGTGACCGGCGCGACCGGCTTCATCGGCGGCTCGGTAGCTGCTCACCTGATAGCCGCCGGACATAGCGTGACGGGCCTGGTGCGTTCGCAGGCAAAGGCCGATGCGCTTGGCATGCCATCGGTCATCGGCACTCTCGAAGACCGCGATGTGTTGAGCGGCGCGGCATCACAGGCGGACGCCGTGGTCAATGCGGCAAATACCAGCCACCGCGGTGTCGTGGAAATTTTCCTCGAAGCCATGTCGGGTAGCGGCAAGACCTTTGTCCAGACCAGCGGCTCTAGCATCGTCGGCGACATGGCGCGCGGCGAGGCGGGAGACGCAGTCTATGACGAGGGCAGCAAGATCACGCCCCTACCCGGGCGCGCCGATCGCGTCATCATCGACGACATGGTGCGTGCTGCCGGCAACGACGAACTCCGTACCGCCATCGTCTGCCCGACCCTGATTTACGGCGAAGGCCTGGGTCTGAACAAGCACAGCATGCAGGTGCCCTGGCTATTCGCGCTGGCCGAAAAGCATGGCGGCGTGCCGCGCCATATCGGCAGCGGCGGCAATATCTGGTCGAACGTCCACATCACGGACCTGGTGGAGCTTTATCGCCTCGTCCTCGAAGGCGCGCCAACCGGGAGCTTCTATTTTGCCGAGAACGGCGAGGCCTCGATGCGCGAGCTTTGCGAAGCAATCAGCCGCACTTTGGATCAAGGCGGCAGAACCGCACACATGAATCTTGAAGAAGGCATCGCCGAATGGGGTGAAGGCGCTGCCAACTACACCATGGGCTCAAACAGCCGCGTCCGCGGCAAGCGTGCCCGCAGCGAACTCGGCTGGTCGCCAAGCGGGCCGAGCGTGCTCGAAGAGATAGAGCACGGCTGCTACGCGCGTTAATAAGGGCTCGACAACCAAACGATCTGGCCGCCTTGGACGAGGCTGTACTCCTCGATGGCGCCGCCGCGAAGGCTATGCGCCTGCACGGTCGCGAGCAGTAGAGTTTCGCCCGGACCCGCGTCGAATAGGGCCGTTACGTCGAGCACGCCGGAGGACTCCCAGTTGCCGATATCGTCGGGCTTGGGATCGTCATCAACCACTGAGCGGTTCATTTCGGCAATTCGCTCAGCCTCACCGGTCTCAGGATCCAGCCGCCATATAGAAGCCTCGTGGCCCGAGATGCGGCCGAACGACCCCATTTTCTCGGCCCGGTCTTCCTGCACGGTGATGACACCATCGTCACCCCAATCCAGATTGTCCGGGTTGCGCAAGCCGTGGTCTGGGCCGGGTTGCGACTGGTCGCCATCGTAGAGCACGGTCACGTCGGCAGGCACGGCCAACCAACCTGAGCCGAAATCGATATCGACAAGATAGGTGGTGCCCCAGCGATCCGAAGAGAAAGCGCCGCCGCCGGTAGATGCGAGCACCGCGCGGCTACCGTCATGTGGGTCGGTGGCTACATCCTCCTGGCGCGAGAAACGAAAGGCGCCGAGCTCCTTGGCCCTTGTGCGCCGCTCGCGAGCGGTAGCGCTCTCGGCAACCGGAACAAACTGTCCTGTCATATGCGCTCCAGCGCCTGAAAAGTCGTCCGGCGTCAGCACGCCGTCGTCGGCAACCCAGGCATAGAGCCGACCGTGAGCGAGGCCGTTGCGCGCAAGGAAGCCACTATCGGCAGCGCCCTTCTCGCCGATATAGAGCATCAACGGTGCTGCGCCGATGTCGTCGCCAAGTAGGAAGGCCACGCGCGCAGGATCGCCCGTCTCGAGTGGCGTCACGTTCTCCCAGACGCCGCGGCCCATCGCCGGCACCGCCCACAAAGTGCCACCGGCCACATTGAGCGCCCAGATAGAGCCGCCATGAGGGTGCGCGCCCTGCTTCACTTCCTCGGCGGCAAAATAGATATCGTCGCGCAGGCCATATGTGCCCGCGGGTACGCCCTGGCCCGAGCAAAAACGGCTAAAGCCAACACCCGGCATATCGGTCTGCTCGCTGATCTGGGTCGATGTGGTGGCGAGCCTGCCTTCGTGATCGTACACGCGGTCATAAGCGACCCCAGCGGAGCGAATCCCGCGGGACTTACGATCAATGTCAAAGACACTGATTCGCGCACCAACCACCTTCAAATCGCCGATGCTATAGCTGGGGCCAGCATCGCGCCAGAGCTCGTGATTAACGAACACGCGCACGGTCTCGGCATCAACGGCAAAAGCGCCGATGCCGTCGGGAACGCCCGGCGGCCGGTAGCCCGCCACCTCGTCACCTATTGTGACCAGCGGCGAAACGGACCAGCCGCCAAGACCACGCAGCATGGCGTCAGGCACCTCCGCCTGCGCCAGGCTCACAGTATCAGCGATCTTAGCCTTGGCCATGTCTGTGTTGAGCAGGAACGGCAATGCCAGCGCAGCTGCAACAATCAGGACCGCCAAGAGGCCGAGAAGCCTGAGCAGCATCCGCATAACGTAAACTCCCAAAATCGGATAAGGACGCCATGGCGTCGCCCGATAACTGTGGCATGATTCCAGTGCCAATCAAGCCACCTGAACTTCGCATGATTCCAATAAGCGATTGATCGCGTGACCGGGGAGAGGTAGCGTTCTTCTGCGCTGGGACGAAATATGTCCGGCGAGGACCACGCAACGACAACCGAATGCTGACAGCGGAGGGCTGCCAGCATGTACTCAACAGTTTTCTGCGGAGGGGATCCCATGATGAAATCTATCGCTTCGACGGTTGCGCTCGGCAGCGCGCTGCTCATGACTTCTCAAGCTGTCGCCGATACCACAGACGTCACCTGGCAAGATCGCGTTACCGTGCCCAAGAGCGGTGCCCATTGCGCCGACGACCCGAACTGCATCAATCGCTATCACCAGAATATCCCGCACGTGGTGAACGCCAATCCCGGCGATTACATCACTTTCGAGACCCGCGACGCGCTCGATAGCGACTTGACGCTGGATTCGACCGCCGACGACCTAAGCGCCGTCGACCTTAATCTCGTCCATCCCATGACCGGGCCGGTGCACATCAATGGTGCTAAGCGCGGCGATGCCATCGCGATCACGCTGGTGGACATCGAGCCTGACCAGTTCGGCTACACCCTGATCATTCCCGGGTTTGGCTTTTTGCGCGACCTCTATACCGAGCCATTTTTCGTCGGCTGGCGGACGGCGCGGGACGGCGCCACCTCCGCCCAGATGCCGGGAGTCCGCATTCCCATGGCCGCCTTCATGGGCTCCGTCGGCGTCATGCCCGGTGCCCCGGAAGTGGCTGCCTGGAAGGCGCGCGAAGGCGCCCTTGCCGCGGCAGGCGGCATCGCCTTGATGCCGCAACCGACCGGCGCCCAGCCGGCAGCGGTGTGCGGCCCTGAAGGCAGTGACGCAGCTGACTGCCTGCGCACCATTCCACCACGCGAAAATGGCGGTAATATGGACGTGCAGCAGATGCAGATCGGCACCACGCTCTTGTTGCCGTGCTACGTGGACGGCTGCGGCGTGTTTGTCGGCGACGTGCACTTTGCCCAAGGCGATGGCGAGGTGTCCGGCACGGCGATCGAGATCGGTGCCAAGGTGACCATACGCACCGAGATCCGTTCCGGCGCCGGTGCCCATATCACGGGCCCACAATTCGAGGGCGGCGCCCAGCTCAAAACCATCGCACCGAGCGAGTTCTACGCGACGGTCGGCTTTCCGCTCAAGAATAAGGGCGAGATTCCGCCCTTCCTCGCCTATCTCGACGGCGGCCAGATCGCCGATCTAGAAAACCTCAACGAGGACCTGACCTTGGCGGCCCGCGCCGCGCTGATCGAGTTGATCGCCTATATTCAGCGCGAACACGGCTTGAGCCGCGAGCAGGCCTATATCCTGACCAGCGTCGCCGCCGACTTGGTGGTGGGCCAGGTGGTCGATCTGCCCAACTATGCGGTATCGGCCATTCTCGACCTCAGCGTCTTCGAGGACTGATACTAAAATGCTCGACCGCCGCGCAGTCCTGCGTGGCACTCTGGCGGCGGCAAGCCTTGCCGCCGCCAGCGGGCATACGCCCTATCGCCAGTGGTCGGTCTATCGCCAAAAACATCTTCTGATCGGCTGCTGCCGTGCTGATGCTCCCACCTATCCGCTAGCCAAAAGCATCGCCGCGGTACTCGCCAAATGGCTTCCAGAAAGCCGCTCCCGGGTCAGCCGTGCGCCCGACCAGCAGCGCCTGGCAAGCCTGATCACCACAGGCCAGCTTGAGGTGATACTGTTCTCGAAAGCGGATGCCAGGGCGCTAAATAATGGCCAAGACCCGTTCGCGAAATTCGGGCCATCACCACTCACCGCCCTCTTCCGCTTTGGCGAATACCTACTCGTCAGCCGCCCCGATTTCCCCGACCGCCACGCCTGGCTGGTCGCCAAGACGTTGAGCGAGCGCCTTGCCGATTTCGAGGCCGCTGCCCCTGCGAACAACGTGACTTTGGTCAGACACCCCGGCGCCACCGCCTATGCCGCCGGAGCCCGCGAGCCCGCAGGCCCATCCACCACCGACCAGACCGCCAGCGTGCCAGACGATCACAGTCATTAAGGCAAATGGAAGCTAGCTTTCATTCTCCGAACTGAATTGAAAAATTCTGGTCGAAAGTTTTCATTTGCCCTCAAGCCTGGACACTGGGGCGGACGGCGATGACGTCGAACCAGCGCTTTACGTTGATACGGTCCTCCGGCACCGCAATCTCGCCGCGTGCGGCCATAGCGGTGGCAACCCAGGCGGTGATGTCGGCGATGGTGAAACGCGGCCCAGCAAGGAACTCGCTATCACCGAGGCGCACATCGATGTGCTCGAAAAAGCGCGCGGCCGAGGCGCGGCCGCGTTCGACCAATGCCGGGATCTGCGGCACACCTCGGGTGCCCGGCAGAGCGCGGTCCTCGAACAGGGGCAAGAGATTGCGCACAGTCTCGGCGACCGCCATCAGCCCATCATGCTCGGCGCGGCGGTTCCACATCTCGACGATCGCCTTATCCTTGGCATCGATGCCCATCAGCGGTGGCTCGGGGTGCATCTCCTCGACATAGCGGCAGATCGCCACCGACTCACCAATGCAGGTGCCGTCGTCAAGCTCCAGCACCGGCACCATCGCATAAGGATTTAACGCCTGAAACGTCGCTGCGAACTGTGCCATCTCGCGCACGTTCACCTGCTCGGTGGGAACCTTGATCCCCTTCTCCGCCAAAAACATACGCACCCGTCTAGGGTTCGGCGCCTGGGTGAAATCGTAGAGCTTCATATGTGCGAACTTACTGCCGCTCCAAGATTCCACCCGTGGGCCTGGGCGGATGCGCCGCTAGAGCCTCTTCGATGGGCTCGGTGCCCCAGCCGGGAGCTGTTGGAAGCTGCAAAATACCGTTCTCGATTTGCGGCACCACAGTGAACAGCTCGTCGCGCCAGGGTACCTGGTCGATGTCAATCTCCATGATGCGGAAGTTGGGCACGGCGGCGACAAAGTTGGCGTTCATCATGGTAGATAGGTGACCATAGAAGTTATGTGGTGCGATATTGACCTCCCAAGCCTCGGCAGCGGCGGCAATCTTCATCGACTGCCAGATACCATTCCAGATAGCGTCGATGATGAACACATCCATCGACTGGTGCCGCAGATAGGGCTTGAACTCACGGATGCCGAACAGCGTCTCGCCGCCGGAGATCGGCGTGTTGCAGTAACGCCTGACATCCGCCAGTGCCTCCGGGTCGTAGAGGTCGATCTCGATCCAGAACAGCCCTTGCGGATCGAGCGCGTGAGTAACCTTGCGCAAGCCCTCGGCCTTAAAATTAAAATTAAGATCCAAGAGGATATCCATCTCGGGCCCGGTGCCATCGCGGAAGGCCTCGAGCTCGGCGATCAACGCATTGATGGTATCGCGCTCCGCATTGAGGCCGATATGGCCCGGCGGCATGTTGAAGCCCGGTGCCCAGAGCGGCGGGTCCATGTCGAAATTGAAGATGTTGGTCTTGAGCGCGCTGAATCCCTTTTCGCGAACCTCCTGGCCTAGTGCCTTGCAGCCGTCCAGCGAGCGCAGCGGCTCGCAGCCATGCGCCTCGGGTCTCGATACCCGATAGGTGCCACAGTGGGACCAGTAAACGCGGATGCTGTCCCGCACCGGCCCGCCGAGCAGCTCGTAGACCGGCACGCCGAGCGCCTTGGCCTTGACGTCGAGCAGAGCGTTTTCGATCGCCGCGATGCCCTGGGCGACAACACCGCCTGCTGCCGGGCGCGTCACCGCATACAGGTCGGCGTAGATTGCTTCCGTCGGCCGCGGGTCGCGACCGATAACCTGATGCGCCAGGCCCGCGATGACGGCGCTGACGCCCGGCGACCCAAAGCCTTCCTGGTATTCGCTCCAGCCGACCAGGTCTTCGTCCGTACTCAGCTTGACGAACGAGAAATTACGCCACCCCGCATCGCAATGCAGGGTTTCGATATTGGTAACCTTCATTCTCGGGACCCTCGGCAGAAATACGGTTGCGACTCGGCCCGGAGTATGTGACAGGACAACATCGTCTGGCTAGGCTGCTCTTGGAACGGAAGGGGACGGAGTCATCATGCTACGCTGGCTGATGCTGATATTGCTGCTTCTTGCGGCACCGTCAGCGCTTGCACAAGAGAGCACGGGCGAGACCACAGATGTCGAGGCGCTGATAGCGACCCTCGAGGACGAGGCCGAGCGTGAAGCGCTGATAGAGACGCTCGAAACGCTTATCGCGGCCGATCAGCAGACCGAGGTGCAACCCGGTTTAAGCGGACGCATCCTGGATGCGCTGTCTGAGCGCGTAGAGCGCGTCGGCCATCAACTTTCGCAAACCGCCGGCTTTCTCTCGAGTCTGCCAGCAGCAACCGATCGCCTGATCGCCGGGGCGGGGGACGCCGAGACCCGCGTGCGCTGGCTGCGCATAACGCTAAAAATCGTCTCCGTGATCACGCTGGCCTGGCTGTCACGCACCATGCTTCATCGCATGCTCAAGCCCGGGCGCGAGAAGCTGGCGAAACGCACCGGCGACGGCGTCCTGGAAGCGGCAATCCTGTTCCTCGGCAGGGTCATATACGGCTACCTGCCGATCGCCGTGTTCGCCGCCGTGGCGCTGGTCTTCCTGCCCCTAACCGAACCCGTGCCAACGACCCGGGTGATCGGCTTAGCGTTGGTCTATGCAGTCATCTTCATTCAGGCGATCACCATCCTCACAGGCCTCGTGTTCGGGGCAGGGACTGGGCGCGCTGGGATTATGGGCGTGAGCGACGCCAGCGCCTATTACATACGGATCTGGGTCAGGCGCCTGGCGCTGGTCGGCGTGCTGGGAACAGTGATCGCGGAATCCGCGCTGCTGCTAGGGTTGCCGGCCGGTGCTCATGCTGTATTGCTAAAACTGGTGGGCCTCGCCGTCGCGGCGCTGCTGGTCATCCTGGTATTACAGAATCGCCGTCCCTTAGCGGATGCCATGCGGTCGCGTGAGGGGGTAGTGGCCCGCCTTGCCGACATATGGCACGTGCCGGCGCTGCTCTACATTGCCATTGCCTATGGCGCCTGGATGCTGCAGTCGAGCACGGACTTCACCTTTCTAGCACGGGCTACAGGCGCCACCGCGGTGCTCGTGACGGGTACGTTCCTGGTGCTGCGCGCGGTGCGCCTCGCTCTCGAGCGCGGCCTCAAGCTCTCGGACGAGCTGCGCCGGCTCTATCCACGCCTCGAGCAACGCGCCAACCGCTATATGGGCGGGCTGCGCCGCGTGGTTGTCGGACTGATCTATATCGTTGCCACTTTACTCCTGATCGAGATTTGGTTCGGTGACACTTTGGCCTGGCTGGCCAGCGAACTCGGCCGCGCCCTGATCGCGCGTCTGGTGACCATCGTCTTCATTTTGGTTGCCGCGGCGACCGTGTGGGAACTGGTCAACGCCACCGTCGAGCGCCTCTTGTCGGATACCCAGCCGGGTGCACCCGGCACACGCAGCGCGCGAATGCGAACTCTGCTGCCACTGGTGCGCAACGTGGCGCGCGTGGTGCTCGGTATCATCGTCACGCTGACTGTGCTTTCGGAGCTAGGTCTCGACATCGCACCGCTGCTGGCCGGCGCCGGTATCGCCGGGCTGGCCATCGGTTTCGGTGCGCAAAGCCTGGTCAAGGACGTGATCACCGGCGTCTTCATCTTGCTCGAGGACTCGATCACGGTCGGCGACGTGGTCAACGTCGGCGGGCATTCTGGCGTGGTCGAAGGCATGACCGTGCGCACCGTGCGACTGCGGGATCTTTCGGGCAATGTCCACGTCGTGCCATTTGGCGAAGTACAAACCGTGCTCAACATGACCAAGGACTTCGCCTATGCCCTCATTGAGGCCGGCGTCGCCTACAAGGAAGACGTGGACGAGGTCATCGGCGTACTCAAGGAGATCGGCGACGAGATGTGTGAGGACGAGGAATTCGGACCGATGATCATGGCTCCGCTCGAAGTCATGGGGCTCGATTCCTTCGGCGATTCCTCGGTCAATATTCGCGTGCGCATGAAGACGCGCCCGATCAAGCAGTGGTCGGTTCGCCGCGAATATCACCGCCGCATGAAGCGTGTGTTCGATGAGCGTGGCATAGAAATTCCGTTCCCCCATCGCACCGTGCTGTTCCCCGAGGCGGAGCCACAAACCGCAGCGGCAACCGTGAAACGCGCACCTGCGGTAAGTAAGCGGCCGGAACGTCTGTCAGACGGCCTGCCTGACCAGGAGAGCGAGTAATGCCTGCAGTACTATCTGGAATTCGGGTACTCGATTTCGGGCGCTACATTGCCGGCCCCTATTGCGCGACACTGCTTGCCGAGCTTGGCGCCGATGTCATCCGTATCGAAAAAGTGGCCGGCAGCGAGGACCGCTATCTAACGCCGGTGCAGGACGGTGGGCCAGGGGCCCTGTTCCTGCAAATGGCGCGCAACAAACGCGGGCTGACCCTCAACCCGAAGACCGAGGAAGGGACCGAGATCGTGACCAAGCTGGTGGCCAGCGCCGATGTGGTAGTGGCCAACCTGCCGCCGCAGGCGCTTGCGAGCATGGGCATCGACTACGACAGCCTCAAGGCAATCAAACCCGATATTATCCTTGCCACCACGTCGGCCTTCGGACGCGGCGGGCCATTGAGTGCCAATGTCGGTTTTGACGGCATCGGCCAAGCCATGAACGGTGCCATGTATCTTTCCGGCACGATCGAGGCGCCGATGCGCGCTTTCCTGCCATACGTGGATTTCGGCACCGCGCTCTATTCGGCATTCGGCACCCTGGCTGCACTTTTCAACCGTGCCAACGGCGGCGGCGGGCAGATGGTCGAGACCTCACTCTTGGGTACCGCGCTCTCGTTCAACAATGCCACTTTGATCGAGCAGGCCATCGCCAAGCTGGATCGGGTAGCGACCGAAAGTCGCGGCCAGACTTCTGCCCCGACCGATGCCTTTCAGACCAAGGATGGCTGGATCTTGACGCAGGTCGTCGGCGATCCATTGTTCCGCCGCTGGGCTGGACTGATGGGCGAAAACCATTGGCTGGATGACCCGCGTTTCAATGGCGATGCGGCACGCGGTGACAATCGCGATATCATTTGCGAGCGCATGGCGGAATGGACCGGGGAGCGCAGCAGCGACGAATGCCTGACAGCGCTCCAGGCCGCGAATATTCCAGGTGCGCCTGTGCTTTCGCCGCAGGAAGCCCTGGACCATCCCCATATCAACGCGTTGAAACTGATGATACCGCTTGCTTACCCAGGCGTCGAGGAGCCGGCGCCAATAGCGCCTGTGCCAATAAAGCTCTCGGCGACTCCAGGCGATATCCGGCGTCGCGCCCCGACGTTGGGTGAGCACACGGACAAGATTCTCGGCGAACTGGGCTACGATGGGAACGCGATCGACGTGTTGCGCCAGGCAGGCGTTGTCTAAACGCGCCGGAGGAGACCGCTCTTGGACAAACGGGACATTGCACTCGACGTTTGGCAATTCGTTCGCATCATGGTGCAGCTTGAGGCGACCGCCAAGGGCGGAGCCGCCTGGTTTGCCTGGCACGAGGCCTGGGAGGAACTCGATGCCAAGCTCGAATCCCTGCGTCATCGCGATCCCCGCTCGTTCGGCGAACTGATGATGGACCAACAAGTGGTGGTGCCGTTAGAGCGCCGCGGACAGCTCGCCGAAGTCATCAGCGCGGCACAGGCCGTGATCGGCCATCTCGACGCCGCCACCAACGATCGCAATCTCGACCGTCAGCGACGTGCAGATTTGCGCATGGAACGTTCTGAAATGAGCGCGCTGGTAGAGTCGTTACGACAACGCTCCAGTCTAAATGCCAGCGACGGTGGCCCCAAAAGATCATTGCAAAAGAAAAGAAAAAGCAATAAAAACAATATCTAAATAAAATTAATTCAGTTATCACTTAATCTATATTATACTTAAGTCGAGTGACAAGCTAGGCATCCCAGCCGCGCGGTTCGCACGATCGAAAAATAACGTGAGGCATGGAACTGATGATCTACCGCTTCGGTAAATTCGAAACCGAGGTAACGCGAGAAAAGGATAGCGACATCGGCGTCGTGTTCGTCGAGAACCCCACAAACATCAAGCAGATCATCAGCCAATTGCTCTCGGTCAAGGCTCGCTCCATCTCCTGATGCTAGGCGGCACCCCTGATTGCCGAGTGCTGACGAACTGCGCCGAGAAGCGATGCTTTTCGGTTGTCCAGGCCCTAAAGTGCTTTCCGGACCGGTGCATGACTGACGGAGTCCGACGATGAAAGTTTTTGAGCTTCGTGACGCGTGGGGGCTTGACCATCTTCACCTCGGCGAGCGCCCGCGCCCGGAACCGGGACCAGGCCAGGTGGTCGTGGCGATGGGCGCCGCCAGCCTGAATTATCGTGACACGGTCATGATGGACCGGGGCTATGGCCAACGCTCGGGCCAACTGCCCATCATTCCCATTTCGGATGGCGCTGGCGAAGTCGTTGCCATCGGCAACGGCGTGGATCGTGTTTTGGTCGGCGATCTAGTTTGCCCGAGCTTCTCACAGCTCTGGATCAGCGGCCCGCTGAAAGACGAGTATTGGCCCGGCATCCTTGGCGGTCCGCACGACGGTGTAATGCAGGAATTCATGCTGCTCGACCAGAGCGGCGTGGTGCGGGGGCCAAAGGGATGGGACGCCGTGCACGCTGCCACCCTGCCCTGCGCGGCACTTACGGCCTGGAGTGCGGTCGCCGGTGAAGGCCGTGTTGAGGCGGGCCAGACCGTCTTGATCCAGGGCAGTGGTGGCGTTTCCGTCTTCGCGCTGCTATTTGCAAAGATGCATGGCGCCAGGGTGATCGCCACCACCTCGGGACCGAAAAAAGCAGCGCGTCTACTAGAGCTTGGCGCCGACCATGTGATCAACTATCACGAGGAAGAGCGCTGGGGCCGGGTAGCGCGAGACATGGCCGGGGGCGGCGGCGTCGATCTCGTTGTCGAAGTAGGCGGCGCGGGGACCCTTGACCAATCCTTGCGCGCGGTTCGCGGCGGTGGCACGCTGGCGATGATAGGCATCGTCGCCGGCGGCACAGCTGAACTCTCCCTCGGCCAGGTGGTCACGCGTGCCATCCGCCTGCAAGGCATAACGGTTGGCAATCGCGACATGCTTGAAGCGATGATCGCCGCCATCGAGCAGAATCCCATCACACCGCCGATCGACGATCGCATCTATGCCTTTGACGAGCTTCCGCAGGCGCTCGCGACACTGCCCGCAGGCAAGCATTTCGGCAAGATCGCGATCCGTTTTTGATCGTGCTGCGAGGTGCGTTACCATTACTCCTGGTAATCAAGAGAGCCCGGAATGACGAGAATACCTGCTATTACCATTCTGAGTGCTGCTCTGCACGCCGGCACTCGCTGACGATGGCGATGTCTCGAATGTGGATTCGGATCTGGAACGACCATCGGAGCTTATTGTGACGCTGCCGAAAATGAATGCTACAGAAGCCAGCGAGTTGGCCCATGCCTTCGCGTTCGTCCACGACGCCGGGGAGCACACCCAGTTCAACATTCCAGGGCGTGGTCCGCAGTAGCATGGCAAGTTTGCCCTTGCGGCATGGGCTGGCAGCAGGCCTGGCTCTTGCCGTGCTGGCGACGCCCTCGGTGAACGCGGAGCCGACGTCTGGCATATCGCTCGACTATCGCCTCTATATCGGTGGCCTGCATGCCTTGAGCATGACGACGCGTCTTAGCGGCTTTGACGAGCCCGACCACTACGCAATGGCCGTCACGGCGCGAACCGACGGCTTTGTCGCCCGTATCATCGACGCCTCCTATGTCGCCAAAGCCCATGGCACGATGGCTAGCGGCATTGCGATGCCCAGCCGCTTTCGCGGCACGGCCAGTGACGAGGACGAAGGTGAGCGCAGCGTTACCCTGACTTGGTCTGACGGTGTTCCGGAAGTGATTTTCGATCCGGTCCATGAAGCGCCGGACGCGCCACTCGCGGATGAGATAATAGACGGCACGGTGGATCCTTCCAGCGCCGTCCTAACAATCATGCAGACCGTCGCTACCAATGACACCTGCGAGGCCCGGATACGAGTCTTCGATGGCAAACGGCGCTATGACATGGTTTCTAGCCACGGCGGCGATTGGCTATTGAGGAAAACCGATCACAACGCCTATGGCGGGCCGGCCACGGAATGTATCGTCACCATCGAGCGCCTGGCAGGCTTCCGCAAACGACGCCTTGCCAAGCGCTATCCTTCGGAATTCTCCATCTATCTCGGGCGCCTACGCGATGACCTTCTGCCAGTGCCAGTGCGGCTGCACGCCAACAACCTCTTTGGCGCCGTCCGGGTGCACTTGGTGGCCTGGCGCGAAGAGCACGCGGGGCCATAGCCGCATTTACGCTTTGTTGAGGAACCGGACGTAGTCTGACCAGCATAGGTGAATAGAAATAGGCGATACTAACGACACTAACCTACCCAACCTCTACAATCTTCCAGAACAGTGTGCTATCCAAATGGAGAGCAAAAGACGGTTAATCGTCTAGACTTGCCATAGTCGCACGCATCTTTAACTCTTCTCGTCTATTTCCTTTAGAATCTCGCCCGCCGCACGAAACGCGCTGATCGCGGCCGGCACGCCGCAATAAATAGCGACCTGTAGCAGAACCTCAGTGATCTCCTCACGGCTGACCCCATTGTTGATGGCGCCACGCACGTGCAACTTGAACTCTTGCTCGCGATTTAGCGCCGACAGCATGGCAAGGTTGAGCATGCTGCGGGTCTTGCGGGACAAGCCCTCGCGCGCCCAGATCTCTCCCCAGCAATAGCCGGTGACAAGCTCCTGCATGGGTTTATTGAAGTCGGTCGCGTTGGCCACTGCCTTATCCACGTACTCTGCGCCGAGCACTTCGCGGCGAATTTCTAAGCCCTTCTCGTACATCGAATCCGTCATCGCTTCCTCCCCGCTATTCCTCGCGCACGAAACGCCGTGCCGTAGCGCCGACCGTCGTGCCCTGGACAACCACCGAAAACACTACCACCACGTAGGTAACGGCGACCACGACGTCCTTGACAGCCCCTTCGGGCAAAGACAGAGCCAGCGCGATTGATATGCCGCCGCGCAAGCCGCCCCACACCAACACCGGATAGGCGCCACGCGTGAAAGGCCGGATGCGGCCAAGAATTATAAACGGCACCCCAACAGCCGTGGCCCTCGCCACCAGCACCAAAAGAATTGCGATTAGGCCGAGCGCGATCACTTCCGGGCGGGGCGAAACCGCCAGCACCTCGATGCCGATCAACAGGAAAAGGATCGAGTTCAGCACCTCGTCGAGCAGCGACCAGAAGGTATGCAGACGCTCGGCGGTGTCATCAGACATGGCGTATGCAGTGCCGTGATTACCTATCAGCAGCCCGGCGATGGCCATTGCCAACGGCCCGCTAACATGCAGTTGATGGGCCGCCGCATAACCGCCCATGACCAGCGCTAGGGTGATAAGAAGCTCGAGATTGTGCTCGTCGATGGTGCGCATGGCCTGGAACGCGATCCAACCGATGATAAGGCCGAACAAGGCGCCACCCAGCGCCTCTATCACGAAAAGCTCCACCGCGTGCGTAACTGAGAACGCCTCGCTGCCGGTCGCAATCGCCAGCAAAATGGAGAACACCACTACACCGACACCGTCGTTGAACAGGCTTTCGCCGGCGACCTTGCCTTCCAGGCTCGGCGGCACGTTGGCGGTCTTGAGAATGCCGAGCACGGCCACCGGGTCGGTCGGGCTGATCAGAGCGCCGAAGACCAGGCACCAGATCAGTGGCAGGGATACACCTAAAGCCATAGTCAGGGCATAGAAGCCGAAGCCCACCACGGCTGTCGATACTAACACTCCGATAGTGGCCATCGCCAGCACCGCCCAGCGCCGTGACAGGAGTTGCTGCAGATCAACATGCAGCGCGCCAGCGAATAGTAGAAACGATAGCATGCCGTCCATAAGTGCCGCATGGAAATCGATATTAGCGAGAAAGCTATGCACTGAACCACCGAGTCCCATTGTCGGAAACACCGCATCGAACGCCAGTACGCCGAGCGAGGTGACAGCACCCATCACTGTTAGGCCGATGGTATGCGGCAGCTTTAGAAAATGGTAATTACAGAAGCCGAGCGCTGCCGCCAGAACCACCAATAGTGCCGCGATATCGAAGGGGTTCATGGCCCACTCGTCGATATTCTTCGCCAGGATACGATACTCCTGGTGCCAACAAGGACGGCCTCGTCTGGAATGATATTGAAACGCTCACCTGAGTAAAACTGGCTCACGCTGATCACTACCTCATACCGCACGCAAACCCGGCACGAGCGGATGGTTCGCAGACCACACTCGACCCGTTAGGCAACGACGATGAGGTCGATGCCGGTGCGTAATTCTCTCGAGGCCAAGCACGGCTAG